>CAYLZU010000104.1:0-9811 GCA_964388005.1 uncultured Burkholderiaceae bacterium | reverse complement strand
CTTCGGTCAGCAGGCTGGTCTTTCAGCCGGTGCTGCCGTTTTCGCTGAACGAGGACTGGAACCTGATCACGCGGACCATCATCCCGCTCGTCGATCAGAAGGACTTTCCGGTTGCCGCGTTGAACGAATCGGGCCTCAGCGACATCACCACCAGCCTCTACTTCTCACCGAAGGAGCCGACTGCGGGCGGCTTGATCTGGGGGATCGGGCCGGTGTTCCTGCTGCCCACAGCCAGCAAGGACGTGCTGGGCACCGAGAAGTGGGGTCTCGGGCCGACGGGTGTGGTGCTGAAGCAGTCCGGGCCGTGGACGGCTGGCATTCTGGCCGGCCACGTCTGGTCGGTAGCCGGCACCAACAGCCGCGGCGATGTCAGTTCCACGACCCTGCAACCCTTCTTCACCTACACCACCAAGACGCATACGACGTTCGCTTTGTCTTCGGAGTCTGCCTATGACTGGAAAGGCAAACAGTGGTCCGTGCCGTTGATCGTCCAGGTGGCGCAGCTGTTCAAGGTCGGACCGCAGATCATGCAGCTCGCGTTGGGGGGAAAGTACTGGGCCGATGCACCCGACAATGGCCCGAAGGGTTGGGGGCTGAGGGTGCAGTTGACGCTGCTGTTCCCCAAGTGAGAGGTCTGCGCGGATCTCCCTGAGGCGCCCATGGAATCCAGTGCCCACCCGCCCCGGAGATTGCTGCGGAAGGGTGTGCGTGCCGCCGGAACCAAGAGACGTCGCAGCAGCAGCGCGCTTCACGCCGCCCGATCGAACCTGCGCCAGATCAAATGGAGTGCTGGTGACGGTCCGTAGTCTGCGGAATTCCGATAGACGCTCGCATCGTCTGGCCGGAGCCTTACCATCGGTCATTCGACTGGTCTGCGCGAGCACGAGTGACCGCAAGCCGCCACGCCGATGGCGCGAGGTGGCCCGTGTCGGCTTGGCCCGCCCTCGACGTCCCGCCAGGCGCCAGAGACCGCCCGAACAGGTGTCCCACCATGAAATCGAAGCACGTCAATAGCAGCCGCCCTGCCGGCAAACCGACCCGGATGCAGAAGGCGCTGAGCGCGGCCTTCATGGCCGCAGCCCTCGCGGCGCCGGTCGCGTCGGTCGCCGCCGACGCGCCCCGCCGTCCGAACATTGTCATCATCCTCGGCGACGACCTTGGTTTCGCCGACCTGGGCTCCTACGGCAGCGAGATCAGGACGCCGAACATCGACGCGCTCGCCAAGAACGGCGTGCGCTTCACGAATTTCTACACACACGCGACCAGTTCGCCGACGCGCGCGATGCTGCTCACCGGGGTCGACACGCACCTGAACGGCCTCGGCACCATGGACGAGTGGATCGCACCCAACCAGGTGGGCGTGCCCGGGTACGAGGGCTTCATCAACAACCGGGTGGTCACGCTGCCGCAACTGCTGAAGGCGGCCGGCTATCACACCTACATGGTCGGCAAGTGGCACCTGGGCAAGGCCCCCGACCAGATCCCGGCGGCGCGCGGCTTCGAGCGCGACTTCACGCTGCTCGACGGCGGCGGCAGCTACTGGGACATGACCAACGTGACCGGGGCGTCCCCGCGGTTGGTCTTCACCGAGGACGGGCGCTATCTGACGCGGTTGCCCGAGGACTACTACGCGACCAAGACCTACACCGACAAGCTGATCAGCTTCATCGACGCCAACCGGGGCAGCGGCAAGCCGTTCTTCGCCTACGTGTCCCACCAGGCGCCGCACGACCCCTTTCACCTGCCGAAGGACTGGCGCAACCGGCACGTGGGCGAATACGACAAGGGCTGGGACGCGGTGCGAGAGGCACGGCTGAAGCGTCAGATCGAGCTCGGCATCATGCCGGCCGGCACCGAACTCGCCGAACGACTGTGGTTCATTCCCAACCCGGTCGTGCTGGCCCCGGCCACCCGGGCGATCCTCGGCAAGAAGATGGAGCTCTATGCCGGCATGGTGGAGAACCTCGACCACCACGTCGGTCGGCTCATCGATCACCTGAAGAGAATCGGCGAGTACGAGAACACGATCTTCATCGTGTTCGGCGACAACGGGGCCGAGGGCAGCGACCTCTTCCAGATGATCGCGGGCACGCCCGGCACGCGCGACTTCCTCTTCGCGGCGATCAACTGGTCGCAGACCCACCCAAATGCATGGGGCGATCCCGGCTCGTTCGTCGGCTACGGCCCGATGTGGGCGCAGGTGTCGATGACGCCGTTCAGCCAGTACAAGGGCTGGATGGCCGAAGGCGGTATCCGCAACGCGCTGATCGTCAGCGGCCCGACCGTCAAGCGGCCGAAGGGCAGCATCAACGATGGCGTGCTGAGCGTGGCGGACATCATGCCGACCCTGCTCGAGGTCGCCGGCACCCGCTATCCCAACGACGTCCAGCCTGACCTGCCGCCGCTGCTCGGCAAGTCGTGGACGCCGCTGCTGGCCGGGCAGACGGACTCCGTGCGGACCGACCAGGATTACCTCGCGTGGGAAATCTTCGGCAACCGCGCGGTACGCCAGGGTGAGTGGAAGCTGCGCTGGCAGATCAAGCCCTACGGCAAGAGCGAGTGGGAACTCTTCAATGTCGCGAAGGATCCCGCCGAGCGCGAGGACCTCGCCGCGCAGAACCCGGACAAGGTAAAGGCGCTGCTGAAGGTCTGGGACAGCTACGTCAAGGCCAACAACGTGATCCTGCCGAGCCGCGGGCCGTTCGAGACCCTGGAAGACCAGTTGCCGCAGCGGGTTCCGGTCGATACAGGCTTCCCGCCGCTGATCTACAAGCGGCAGTTCGTGCCGCCGAAGGAAATGCTGGCCGATCCGAAGTGAGTCTCGCCCGCCAGGCAGCGCAACCGAACAACGAGAGATGCAGAAGAACGACGGAGGTCCAATGAAAATGCCAGCCTGGTCGCGGATGGTGGCGGCAGCGGTGCTCGCCACGGGTGTGCTCGGTGCGTCGCAGTCCCAGGCGCAGGTGCCCGGGCGCTTCTACTGGAAGACGCTTTCCGGCGCGAGTGCCGTGCCGCTGATCGTCAATTCGGTCAACGGCAACACCAATCCGTTCGACATGGGCAACACCGTCACGCCGGGCGCGGACTTCGACGCCACGGTGGCAATCACCGGTTTCGCACACACCTTCACGCTGTGGGACCGCTCGGCAATGGCGGCGATCATCCTGCCGATGGGCCGGATATCGGGTGACGTCACCGTCGCCGGGAGGTCGGCCAACCAGTCGGCCAGCGGCTTCGGCGACCCGATGCTCGAGTTCAACCTCAACCTCATCGGCCCGAAGGCGCAGAAGAACCTCCCCGACGTGGTGCGCTACGAGCCGGGGTTCTCGGTCGACCTGCTCGCCGACCTCGCCTTGCCGATCGGCGAGTACGACAGCGACCAGTCGCTGAACGTCGGCCAGAACCGCTGGTACGGGCGCATCGGCTTCCCGGTCATCTGGCAGCTCGGCGACTGGGTGCCGGGGCGGCGCACGACGCTCGAACTGCTGCCCGCGGTCTGGATGTTCGGCGACAACACCGACTACGTCGGCCAGACGCTCAAGACCGATCCGCTGTTCCAGCTCGACGTCCACCTGACCCGCGACTTCACCGAGAACTTCTGGGGCGCGATCGACGCCTCGTGGTACCGCGGCGGCCGGGCGACCATCAACGGGGTCGAGGGCGACAGACTCAACAACGTCGGCGTCGGGCTCACGCTCGGCTATACGGTCAACAGCAACCTGAACCTCACCTTCGGCTACAAGTCCACGATCGGCGACAGCGCGCCCACCGACATGCGCATGGACAGCTTCATGGTGACGCTGGTGTACGGCTGGCACCCGCTGATCGAAGGGTCGAAGCGGCTGAAGAGCGGCGAGAAGTAGCGGGCAGTTCCGGCGCAAGGCGGATCGCAGTCCTTCGGCGCGCGCTTCTTCGTGCCGCACGGTGCCGCGCTGGCGACGAGCCCGCGGGCCTGACCTCGAGCAGCACTGAACGGAGAAGCGAATGAAGCAGATTCCGAACGCCCGCCTGGCCCCGATGCTGGCCGCCGTGTGCGCGACCGCTGCCGCGTCGCAGCCAGCGTTCGACCGCACGGTGCTGCCGGTCGCCGAGCCCAGGCGGCCCGCCTACACGGAGATCGACGCCCGCAACGCGAAGATGCCGCCACGGTCGGACGTGAAGGCGCCCAAGGGCGCGCCCAACGTCGTGATCGTCCTGATCGACGACCTCGGCTTCGGCGCCACGAGCACGTTCGGCGGCCCCATTAGAACGGCGGCGCTCGACCGGCTGGCGCAGAGCGGGCTGCGGTACAACAACTTCCACACCACCGCGCTGTCCTCGCCGACGCGCGCGGCGCTGAAGTCCGGCCGCAACCATCACACGGTGAACATGGCCTTCATCACCGAGATGGCCACCGGCTTCCCGGGCGCCACCGGGCAGGTCCCCAGCGCCGCCGCGCCGCTCGCGGAGACGCTGCGCCTGAACGGCTATGCCACGGCCGCCTTCGGCAAGTGGCACGAGACCGCCGCGTGGGAAGCCAGTATCGCCGGCCCCTTCGACCGCTGGCCGCTGCGGCAGGGTTTCGACAAGTTCTACGGCTTCATCGGCGGCGAGACCAACCAGTGGGCGCCGTTCCTGTACGACGGCAACGCCGTGGTCGAACTGCCGAACGACCCGAACTACCACTTCATGACCGACATGACGGAGAAGGCACGCGCCTGGATCAAGTACCAGAAGGCGCTGACGCCCGACAAGCCGTCTTTCATCTACTTCGCGCCTGGGGCCACGCACGCGCCGCACCACGTGCCCCAGTCGTGGATCGCCAAGTGGAAGGGCAAGTTCGACCAGGGCTGGGACAAGATCCGCGAGGAGACGCTGGCGCGGCAGATCGCGGCCGGCGTCGTGCCCAAGGGCACCAAGCTCGCGCCCAAGCCGCCGGCGATCAAGGACTGGGACACGCTCTCGGCGGACGAGAAGCGCCTGTTCACGCGCCAGGCCGAGGTGTTCGCGGCGTTCGTCGAGTACACCGACCACGAGATCGGCCGCATGCTCGCCGCCTTCGAGGAAGTCGGCGAGGCCGACAACACCCTGGTCCTCTACATCGCCGGTGACAACGGCACCAGCGGCGAAGGCGGCCAGAACGGCATGTTCAACGAGTACACCTACTTCAACGGCGTGCAGGAGAAGGTCGAGGACATGCTCAAGCTCCTCGACAAGTGGGGCGGGCCGGAGACGTATCCGCACATGGCGGCGGGCTGGGCGGTGGCCTTCGACGCGCCGTTCGGCTGGATGAAGCAGGTGCCGTCGGACTTCGGCGGCACGCGCAACGGCATGGTCGTGACCTGGCCCAAGGGCATCAAGGCGAAGAACGAGCTGCGCACGCAGTTCGGTCACGTGATCGACATCGCCCCCACCATCCTGCAGGCGATCGGCCTGCCGGAACCCAGGTCGGTCAACGGCGTGAAGCAGATCCCGATCGAGGGCACGAGCCTCGCGTACACGTTCGACAACGCGCAGGCGAAGGAACGCCACACGACGCAATACTTCGAGATCGCCGGCAACCGCGCGATCTACCACGACGGCTGGTTCGCGCGCACGATCCACCGCGCGCCGTGGGAGCCGAAGCCGCGCCGATCGCTGAAGGACACATCGGGTTGGGAACTGTACGACGTGCGCGCCGACTTCAGCCTCGCCAACGACCTCGCCGTCAAGAACCCGAAGAAGCTCGCCGAGTTGCAGGCGCTGTTCCTCAAGGAGGCGGCGAAGTACCACGTGCTGCCCATGGATGACCGGGTCTTCGAGCGGTTGGACGGCGCTGCCGTGGGGCGGCCCGACCTGATGGCCGGGCGCGACTCGATCACGCTCGCCGAAGGCATGAGCGGCATGATGGAAGGCGTCTTCCCCGACGTGAAGAATCGCTCCAAGGTCATCACGGCCGAGATCGAGGTGCCCGACAGCGGCGGCAACGGCACCCTGATCGCGCAGGGCGGCCGCTTCGGCGGCTGGTCGCTGTACGTGAAGGACGGCGTGCCGGCCTACGACTACAACTTCCTCGGGCTGCAGCGCTTCTCGGTGGCCTCGGAAAAGAAGCTTTCACCGGGTAAGCACACGGTCGTGTTCGATTTCGTCTACGACGGCGGCGGGTCATCGAAGGGCGGCAAGGGCACGCTGCTGGTTGACGGCGAGAAGGTCGGCGAAGGCCGCATCGGCGTCACGCAGCCGGGCCTGTTCTCCGCCGACGAGACGGCCGACATCGGCATCGACCTCGGCACGCCAGTGGTCGAAGCGATCGGCGCCGAGGCGAAATCGAAGTTCACCGGACGCATTCCGAAGCTGACCGTGCAAGTGAAATAGTCGCTTGCTCGAACCCGGTCGGCATGACGACTACAGGAGAAACGCATCATGCAATCGACGTTCATCAAGCGCCTGACGGCGACAGTCGCGCGGTGCGGCGCCTTCGCTGCCGCGGCGGGCTTCGCGCTCGCCGTGCAGGCCCAGCCCGCGGGAATCTCACCCGAGGCGCAGAGGCTGCTGAAGGCCTCGACCGACTTTCTCGCCAGGCAGCAACAGTTCAGCGCCGACACCCGCATCACGCTCGAGGTCGTGCTGAAGTCCGGGCAGAAGATCGAGTTCAACCACACGGCCCGGCAATCGGTGCAGCGGCCGAACAAGCTGCGCGTCGAGCGCACCGGCGATCTGGTGAGCCAGGTCTTCTACTACGACGGCAAGTCGCTGACGCTGTTCAGCCCGCAGGACAAGGTCTTCGCCCAGGTGGCCGCCCCCGATACGCTGGAAGCCATGTTCGAGTTCGCGCGCACGAAGCTCGACATCGTGGCGCCGGCGAGCGACCTGCTCAACAAGAACGCCTACGAGATCCTGATGGACGGGGTCACCGACGGCTTCGTGGTCGGCAAGGCGGTGATCGAAGGCGTGGGCTGCGACCATCTCGCGTTCCGCGCCCCGCACGTCGACCTTCAGATCTGGGTCCAGGAAGGCGCGCAACCGCTGCCGCGCAGGATGGTGATCACCACGCGCGACCTGGAGAACGCGCCGCAGTTCGCGGTTACGGTGACGAAGTGGAACCTGAAGCCGACCTTCGGCGCGCAGACGTTTGCCTTCACGCCGCCGGCCGGCGCGAAGAAGGTCGACTTCCTGCCGCGCTGAAGCCGAGGACACGGACATGACCGGAAACCGGACTCTCAAGGCCTTCGTCGTCTCGGCGGCGCTGACGCTGCTTCATCTGGCGGATGTCGCGCCCGACGCACGGCTGGGCTTGACACTGATCCGCGAAGCCCACGCCATCGTGGGCGCGCCAGCAACGCCGGTGTCGGTGGCCGGTGTGGCGCGGCGCACCACCGTCCGTGCGGCGGCGGCGACGTCGGCGACGGCCCAGCAGCAGGCGGCGACGGCCCAGCAGCAGGCGGCGACGGCGCAACAGCAGGCGGCCACGGCGCAGCAGCAGGCCGCCGCCGCACGCCCGGCAGGCGCACCCCCGGTCGGCACGGTCGTCAATGCCCTGCCGTCCGGATGCAGGCCGGAAATCAAGGGCGGCGTCGAGGTGCAGAACTGCGGCGGCGTCTACTATCGGCCGGCGTTCCAGGGCAACAATCTGGTCTATGTGGTGCAGTAGCCGTGCTCGACACGGCGCTGCCGGACAGGGGTACACGATGGTGAACGGATTCAGACAGGGCGCAGTCGCACTCGCGATGGGCACTGCGATGACGCTTGGGCTGGCCGGCCCGGCGGCGGCAGTCGATCCCGGTGTCGGCGTCGGCAAACCCGGGCCGGGCGTGACGCGCGGCGTGGGCGCACCGGGGGTCGGCGTGGCGGACCCGGGCATCAATCAGCCCGGCGCGGCAGGCAATGTCGGCAGGGATCCGGGCATCAACCAGCCCGGCAGGGCGGGCAATGTCGGCGCCGGGGCACCGGGAGTCGGCGTGGCGCCGGGCGTGGGTGTCGGTGCGCCCGGGGTTGGGGTGGTGGACCCGGGTTTGAACCAGCCCGGCGTGGCCGGCAACGTGGGTGGCGTCGCCCGGCGTTCGGTGCGGTAGCAACACCGATTGCGGCCGCGCCCGCGGCCGCTGCTTCGATGCCGGCACCGGCGACTCGAAACGTACCCCGGCACGCCGTAGGCGGGGTCGGCGATTCGCTCCATTGGGGCTATGTCGTCGCTGCCTGACGTGACCACCTTGACCACGACTTGAAGGCCGGCAACGCAGTCGAGCGCCTGAGGTTCGACGGCCCGTCGTCTTCCGCCGACTTCGACGGCAAGGCCATGGTCTGTGCGCAGCAACGGCGAAACGGCAGCCGCCGCTGGCGCCAGCAGACTTCGACAGGAGCTTGAACATGAAACGACTGACCCTCTTCGCGGCAACGCTCGTCGCCGCCGCGGCCGCTGCCGCTGCGCCGCCGTACAAGTACACCACCCCGGTGCCTCCCGGCATCGCGGCGCCGAAGGAGATGCCGACCCGGTTCGGCACGCTGAAGTTCTTCGACGGTGTACCGGACCAGGCCAGCACCCAGAAGATCTTCGACAACCTGGATTTCCAGCGCGCCGTGCAGGCCTATCTGCTCGGCCTGCCGGCGGTAAACCAGCTCGCGAACCGCACCAACATCCTCAAGATGGGACCCGCCAACACCACGGTGCCGATCTGGGAGGACCTGGTCGACTCGCGCACGATCGAGCTCACCGCCAACAACAACACGCCCTACACCTGGTTCTGGCTGGACCTGCGCCAGGGCCCGCTGGTGCTCGAAGTGCCGCCCAAGGTGCTCGGCCTGATCGACGACATGTGGTACCGGTGGAACACCGACCTCGGCATCACCGGTCCCGACAAGGGAGCCGGCGGCAAGTACCTGCTGCTGCCGCCCGGCTACAAGGACCCGGTGCCTGACGGATACCACGTGGTTCGCAGCCCCACGTTCCAGACCTGGGCCGGGTGGCGCAGCTTTCTCGTCAACGGCGATCCCAAGCCGGGCGTGGACGCGGTGAAGCAGCACACCAAGATCTACCCGCTGGCGCAGGCCGGCAGCTCGCCGCCGGCGCTGACCTTCGTCAACATGTCCGGCAAGCCGTTCAACATGGTCGCGCCCGCGGACGAATCGTTCTGGCCGATGCTGAACCAGGTCGTGCAGGAGGAGCCGACCGAGACGATCGACGCCACCACGCTCGGCATCTGGGCCTCGATCGGCATCGAGAAGGGCAAGCCGTTCGCGCCGGACGCGCGCATGAAGAAGATCCTGGCCGAGGCCGCCGCGGTGGGCGACGCCACCGGCCGCGCGCTGGGCTACCGCACACGCGACAAGGCGGCCTACTTCTTCGAGGACCGGCAATGGTTGCGGCCCTTCATCGGCGGCTACAAGTTCCAGAAGCAGCCGGGTGTGCCGAACCTCGATGCCGCGGTGATGTTCTTCTTCCTCGCCACCGGCGTCACGCCGGCGATGGACACGCAGGTGGTCGGCCAGGGCTCCACCTATCCGTGGACGGCCGTCGACGCCGACCGGCAGCCGCTCGACGGCGGCAAGAACTATAAGCTGCGGCTGCCGCCGAACATCCCGGTGAAGGACTCCTGGTCGGTCATCGTGTACGACACGCAGACGCGCTCGATGCTGCAGACCGATCAGCGGTTTCCCAGCGTCAGCAGTCAGAATAAGTCGTTGCAGGTGAACGCCGACGGCTCGGTCGACGTGTACTTCGGCCCGAAGGCGCCGCCCGGCAAGGAAGCCAACTGGGTGCAGACGATTCCCGGCAAGGCCTGGTTCACGATCCTGCGCCTGTACGGCCCGCTCGAGCCCTGGTTCAACAAGACCTGGCGGCCCGACGACATCCGGC
>CAYLZU010000103.1:6034-10004 GCA_964388005.1 uncultured Burkholderiaceae bacterium | reverse complement strand
ACGTCCTTGATGTGCTCGTGCACGCCGAAGATCTCCTGCACCACCAGGATCGTGCCCAGCCCGCTCCTCCCGGCCGGCATGGCGCGGTAGGCCGGCATTTCGCCGTCGCGGGTCGGGATCTTCACCTCGCCGGCGGCAAGCCCCCGCGTATCGGTGACGATCATCGTCTGCGCCTGCACCGGCAGCACGGCGGCGGCGAATCCCGCCGCCAGCGACGTCTTCACGAACCCCCGTCTGTCAACCGTCAGCGGCGGGGAAATCCGGTTCACCTCCTCGCGCGCGCCCGCCAGCGCCTGTCCATCGTCGTTCATCGTTTCCTCGCTCCATTGAAGTATTGTCCGAGATCGCCATGCGGCGCGGGCACGGCCCGACCCGGCAGACGGGGCGGCGTCGCTACAATCCCGCGCTCGACACGCTTCCGATACGACAACGCACGCCGCGCTGTGTGCCACAGGCCGCGGCGTTTTCTTATCCGGGATTTCCCGTGCCGCCGACCGCGGCGGAACTGCGCCGGAGACTTCATGCCCTTCGAACCCGAAACCATCGCCCAGCGCTTCCGGCGGCTCGCGCCGGCCGGGCTCGACCACGTGTCGCTGCGCCTGGTCGAGGAGCACTCGAACATGACCCGCGTGCGCCAGGATGTCGCCGAGCCCTCCGACCGGTCGATCGACCGCGGCGCGATGGTCACGGTGATCGTCGGCAACGGCATCGGCTACGCCGCCACCTGCGACCTGTCGGACGCCGGCCTGCGCGCCGCCGTCGAACGAGCCGCCGAGTGGGCGCGGTTGTCGCGCGGACGCAGCGTCTTCGATGCGGCGCCGAGGCTGCCGCCGGCGAGCGGAAGCTATGTCTCGCCGACCGTCAGGCCGCTGGCGCTGTCGGCGGCCGACAGGCTCGACCTGTTGATGCGCGAGTCGCGCGCCTGCCGCATCGACGATCGCGTCGTCGACTGGGAGGCGAGCCTGTGGACGGTGCGCAGCCGGCAGCTGACCGCCAGCCTCGACGGCGGCGAGACGCTGCAGGAGTTCGACTTCACGATTCCGGCGCTGCACGTCGTCGCCCACCGGCACGGGCTGACGCAGACCCGCTCCTGGGGCGGCCGCTACAACGGCTACTGCCAGCAGGGCGGGCTGGAAGTGATCGAGCGTTCGGGCTTCGTCGGCAGCGGCCGCGCCACCGCCGAAGAGGCGCTGCAGCTGCTGGCGGCGCCCAACTGCCCGAGCGGCAGGTTCGACCTGCTGCTCGCGCCCGACCAGATGATGCTGCAGATCCACGAGTCGATCGGCCATCCGCTCGAACTCGACCGCATCCTCGGTGACGAGCGCAATTACGCCGGCACCAGTTTCGTGACCCTCGACATGTTCGGTACCTACCAGTACGGCTCGGCGCTGCTGAACGTCACCTACGACCCGACCCGGAGCGAGGAGTTCGCCAGCTTCGCCTTCGACGACGAGGGCACCGCCGCCCGCCGCGAGTACCTGATCCGCGACGGCGTCCTGCTGCGCCCGATCGGCGGCACGATCTCGCAGCAGCGCGCCGCGGGCCAGCGCGGCGACCTCGGAGCCGTGGCCACCGCCCGCAGCTGCGGCTGGAACCGGCCGCCGATCGACCGCATGAGCAACCTGAACGTCGAGCCCGGCACCTCGACCCTGGCCGAGATGATCGCCTCGATCGACGACGGCATCCTGATGAAGACCAACGCCTCGTGGTCGATCGACGACTCGCGCAACAAGTTCCAGTTCGGCTGCGAGTGGGGCCAGCGGATCCGCAACGGCCAGCTGGCCGAGGTCGTCCGCAACCCCAACTACCGCGGCATCTCGGCCACCTTCTGGCGCGCGCTGTCGCTGGTCGGCGACGCCTCGACGATGGAAGTGATGGGCACGCCGTACTGCGGCAAGGGCGAGCCCAACCAGGCGATCCGGGTCGGCCACGCCAGCCCGGCCTGCCGCTTCGACGGCGTCGACGTGTTCGGGGCCGAGCGATGAAGGATCTCTTTCACGCGCTCGCCGACTACGCCGCGGGCAGGCTCCGCGGCGCCGAGGTGCTGCTGGTCAACTTCAACGGCGAGGTGTCCGACTTCGTCCGCTTCAACCACGCCCGGGTGCGGCAGCCGATGTCGGTGCGACAGGCCTACCTGACGCTGCACCTGATCGACGGCCGCCGCCACGACCGCATCACGCTGGCGGTGAGCGGCGGCGACGACGACCGCGCGGCGATCGACGCCGCCATCGGCTCGCTGCGCGCCGACCTGCCGTCGTTGCCCGAGGACCCCTACCTGCTGTACAGCACCGCGACCGCGCGGTCGGAGACCGAGCGCGGCGGCCGGCTGCCGACGGCGGACGAGGCGATCTCGACGCTTGCCGAAGCGGGCAGCGGCCTCGACATGGTCGGCGTCCTCGCCAGCGGCCCGGTCTACCGCGGCTTCGCCAGCTCGCTCGGCGCGCGGCACTGGCATGAGGTCGACAGCTTCCTGCTCGACTGGTCCGCCTACCAGGGCGGAGACAAGGCGGTGAAGGCGGCGCTGGCCGGCCAGCAGTGGAGCGCCGACGAAGTGGCGCGCCGCATCGATGCCACCCGGGCGCAGCTGCCGGTCCTGGCGCGCAGCCCGCGGACGATCGAGCCTGGCGCCTACCGCGCCTACCTGTCGCCGGCGGCGGTCGACGAACTGCTGTGGATGCTCAACTGGGGCGGCGTCTCGGCCAAGGAACAGCGCACGCAGCAGAGCACGATCCAGCAACTGGTCGATGGCGAGGTGGCCCTGTCGGAGCAGGT
This sequence comes from uncultured Burkholderiaceae bacterium, assembly GCA_964388005.1. Taxonomy (GTDB): domain Bacteria; phylum Pseudomonadota; class Gammaproteobacteria; order Burkholderiales; family Burkholderiaceae_F; genus JADJWR01. The sequence goes on along the minus strand of CAYLZU010000103.1, from coordinate 7,232 downwards.
GACGCTGCGCGAGCACACCGCGGCCGGGCTGGCGCCGGCCTTCGACGAGGTCGGCTTCACGAGGCCCGATGCCGTCGAGCTGATCCGCGACGGCCGCCACGCCGGCAGCCTCGTGAGCCCGCGCACGGCGCAGGAATACGGCATCGACTCCAACGGCGCCAACGAGTCGGAATCGATGCAGGCGCTGGAACTGGCGCCGGGCCGCCTGCCGCGGGCCGAGGCGCTGCGGGCGCTCGACACCGGCGTCCTGGTCGGCAACTTCCATTACCTGAACTGGTCGGACCGCTCGGCGGCCCGGGTCACCGGCCTGACCCGCTTCGCGACCTACTGGGTCGAAGGCGGCGAGATCGTGGCGCCGCTGGCGGTGATGCGCTTCGACGACAGCCTGTACCGGATGCTCGGCTCCGAACTCGAAGCGCTCGACGATCAGAGCGACTGGATCCTGAACAGCGGCACCTACGGCGGCCGCTCGGTCGAGACCAGCCGCGTGCCGGGGGCGCTGCTGCGACAGCTCAGGCTGACGCTGTAGCCCCGTCCGCGCTCCGCCAGCAATAGGCCGCGCCGCCCGCGACGGCTGCTCGCCGCACGGGGAGCGCGCCTACTTCACGGCAAAGCAGTAGAACAGCCCGGCGCCGCCGGTGCTGCGGATGCTCTCCATATCGCAGCCGCGGGTCGGATGGGACGAATTCCAGGATGTCCCCCAGGCCGTCATGACGACGCTGGCGCGGTCGTGATGGCCGGTCATCGCCGAGCCGTCCTTGCCGCCCCTGGTCCAGTTGCCGCAGGTCATGTCGGCGTACGGCGACCCGGGGAAAGCTGTTCCATCCGGTCGCGACCCGGTCAGGATGTCATGGTTGTTCGGCTTGTCGGTGCGGCCGTTGACGGGCCGCCCCCTCTCGTCGAGCGCCGTCTCCTTGTTGATGTTGTTGGCCGCCGAGTGCAGCTCGTCGACGTTGCGCGCGACGACCACACCCTTGGCGTTCCGCCACGGGCCGGCGCCGATGCGATCGCGGGCGTCGACGGCGCCCGGCTGGTTCCACATCGGCGACTGGGTGCTGAGGTAGGCGCGCCACTCGCGGTCGCCGGCGCCTGCCGCGGCGGCCAGCGACTGGCAGTGCTTGTCGGCGCCTTCGAGGCCGCCGAGATCGCCGCCCTTGCCGGGGCCGACGCTGGTGACGAAGAAGGTCATCGGGTTGCC
>CAYLZU010000103.1:0-5934 GCA_964388005.1 uncultured Burkholderiaceae bacterium | reverse complement strand
CCCGCGGCATCGGCCGGCAGATGCAGGCCGAGCTTGCTCCGCCGCCACAGAATGTCCTCGGCGGAGCGCGCCCACTCGATGCCGGTCAGGTAGTCGAGCTCGGCGGCATACAGGCCGGGCGCGACTTCCTCGCCGAGTTGCGGCAGCGCCGATGCGGTACCGAGCACCCGGTCGATCCGGGTGCCGTAGGCGCGCGCAAGGCGCCGCAGCAGCGGCGCCGGCAGCCATGGCCGACGCTGCGCCTGCAACTCGCAGAAGCGCTCGAAGTCGGCCATCGGGTCGCCGCTGGCGGCGATCGCGGAACCGAGATCGCCGCCGGGCAGCGCAGCGCGCGCGGTCCAGTCGCCCGCCGCGATGCCGAGCGGCCGGGCCAGCATCCGCACCGCCTCCTCGGCCAGCGCCCGGTAGGTGGTGAGCTTGCCGCCCCAGACCGACAGCAGCGGCGGGCCGCCGGCGTCGAGTTCGAGCCGGTAGTCGCGGGTGACCGAGGACGCATCGGCGCCGTCGTCGAGCAGCGGCCGCACGCCGCAGTAGGTCCACACCACGTCGGCCGGCGTGATCTGCCGGCTGAAGTAGCGGTTGATCATCGTGCACAGGTAGTCGATCTCGGCCGCGTCGGCGCGCGCCTCGCCGGGATCGCCGCCGATCTCGACATCGGTGGTGCCGATCAGCGTGAACTCGCGCTCGAACGGGATCGCGAACACGATCCGCTTGTCGGGATTCTGGAAGATGTACGCGTACGGATGCTCGAACAGCTTCCGCACGACGATGTGGCTTCCCTTGACCAGCCGCAGCGCGCGCACCTGCGGCCTGCCGGCGGCTTCGCTCAGGAAGCCCGCCGCCCACGGCCCGGCGGCGTTGACCAGACCTCGCGCCCGCGCCGTCCGCGGCTTGCCGTCGGCGTCGACGAGCTCGGCCCGCCACAGGTTGCCGTCGCGGCGGACTGCCGCGCAGCGCGTGCGAGTGAGGACGGTCGCGCCGCGCTCGTGCGCATCGAGCGCGTTGAGCACCACCAGCCGCGCGTCGTCGACCCAGCCGTCCGAATACATGATGCCGGCGCGCCAGACCTCCTTCAGCGGCCGGCCGGCCTCGTGCCGCCGCAGGTCGACCGTCTCCGACCCCGGCAGGATCTCGCGCCGCGCCAGGTGGTCGTAGAGGAACAGGCCCATGCGGATCATCCACACCGGCCGCATCGACGGATCGTGCGGGATCAGGAAGCGCAGCGGCCAGACGATGTGCGGCGCATTCCTCAGCAGCACCTCGCGCTCGGCGAGCGACTTGCGCACCAGCCCGAACTCGTAGTGCTCCAGGTAGCGAAGGCCGCCGTGCACCAGCTTGGTCGACGACGACGAGGTGTGCGCGCCGAGGTCGTCCTTCTCGACCAGCAGCACCTTCAGGCCGCGGCCCGCGGCATCGCGGGCGATGCCGGCGCCGTTGATGCCGCCGCCGACGATCAGGAGGTCGAACGGCTGTTCTGTCGATCTGTTCATTCCGTTTTCCATGCGGCGCGCGCCAGCCGTCCGAAGTCCACTCGCCCCCGCCGGGAACAGTCTAGGAGGTCAAGGCGGCGCGGCGGCGATCTGCGTCAAGGCCTCTTTCGGACGCTGCGCTGTCGCCTTCGGTCGCGCCGGAGGCACGGCGGCCCCTGCTAAATTGCTCCATCGTGACTTCGAGCGCCAGCGGCAGCGGCAGCCTGTCCCGCGAGGATCTGGAACTGATTCTCGCGGTGACCCGTTCGCTGGCGGCGCCGTTCGAGCTGTCGACCATGCTCGGCGAGGTCACGGCGGCGGCGCTGCGGGTGCTGCGCGCCGAGCGCGCGTCGGTGTGGCTGCACGACGCCGACAAGAGCGAACTGGTGGTCCGCGTCGCCGACGACATCCACGGCTTCAGGATCCCGGTCGGCACCGGCCTGGTCGGCGCCTGCGCCCGCGACCGCATCCTGATCAACGTTCCCGACTGCTACGCCGACCCGCGCTTCGATCCGTCGGTCGACCGGCGCACCGGCTTCCGCACCCGCTGCAGCCTGACGCTGCCGCTGATCGACCATCGCGACGAGCTGGTCGGCGTGATGCAGGTGATCAACCGCGACGGCGGCGTCTTCGACCGCGCCGACGAGGTGCTGGCGCAGGCGCTGGCGGCGCAGTGCGCGGTGGCGCTGACCCGGGTGCGCATGACCGAGGCGGTGATCGAGGGCGAGCGGCTGCGGCAGGAACTGGAGATGGCGCGCATCGTGCAGATGAGCAGCCTGCCGGCATCGCTGCCGCGGGTCGACGGCTACGACCTGTACGGCGAGTTCCTGCCGGCGGAAGCCACCGGCGGCGACACCTTCGACCTGGCGTCGATCGAGCAGGGTCTGCTCGTCGTCGTCGGCGACGCCACCGGGCACGGCATCGCGCCGGCGCTGGCGGTGACCCAGATGCACGCGATGCTGCGCATGGCCTTCCGCCTCGGGGCCGACCTGGAGACGGCCTTCCGCCAGGTCAACGACCAGCTGGCGCGAACGCTGCCCGACGGCCGCTTCGTCACCGCCTTCATCGGCCTGCTCGATCCGGCCACGCACCGGCTGCGCTTCCTCAGCGGCGGCCAGGGACCGATCCTGCACTACCGCGCCGCCGACGGCACCATCGACGGCTATCGCGCCACCAGCTTTCCGATGGGAGCGATGCCGGTGGTGACGCTGCGGCCGGCGGTGGGGATCGACATGGCGCCCGGTGATCTGCTCGCCGTGCTCACCGACGGCATCTACGAGTACGAGGATCCGGACGGCGAACAGTTCGGCCGCGAGCGGGTCGAAGCCGTCCTGCGCGCCGAGTGCACGCAGCCGGCGTCGGTGCTGTCGGCGCGACTGCTGCTGGCGGTGCGCGAATTCGCCCGTGGCGCACCGCAGGCCGACGACGTCACGGCGGTGTTCGTGCGCAGGCTCGCTGCCGGCTGACCGGGCCGCCCTTCGGCGGCGACGGCGAGCGGCGCTGTGCCTGTCACGAAACTGTCGCTTTCCGGAAATAGTCTCGCCGCTTTGGCCGTGTCGACCGATGACCGGCCGCGATGACGGCCGGCGCGCCGGCGGCGGTGGAGACTGAGCGATGGACATGGCAGCCAGCGAACTGGCGGGCGGAATCACCTGTGTGCGGCTGCACGGACGGATGGATGCCGCCGGCGCCGGCAGGATCGACCTGCCGTTCACGGCCAGTGTCGTGACCGTCGGACGCAATGCGGTGATCGACCTGTCCGAGGTCTCGTTCATCGCCTCGATGGGGATCCGGCTGCTGATTTCCGCCGCCCGTGGCCTGCACGTGAAGGGCGCCCGACTGGCGCTGTTCGGCGCCCAGGGCATGGTGCGCACCGTGCTCGACGAAGCGGCGATCGACCAGGTCATTCCCCTCGTCGACACCGAGGAGCAGGCGCTGCGGGCGCTCGCCGCCTGACGCCTTCGAGCCGCGGCGGCGCCGGGCTCTTCAGTGGGCCTGCTCCCAGTTCTCGCCGACGCCGATTTCCGCCAGCAGCGGCACCTTCAGCTCCGCCACGCCGCGCATCAGCAGCGGCACCTGCGAGCGGACGGCGTCGATCTCGTCGTGCGGCGCCTCGAAGACCAGTTCGTCGTGCACCTGCATGATCAGCCGCGTGGCCAGCCGCTCGCGCAGCAGCCAGCCGTGCACGGCAATCATCGCCAGCTTGATCAGGTCCGCCGCCGTGCCCTGCATCGGCGCGTTGATCGCCGCCCGCTCGGCGGCGCCGCGGCGCGGGCCGTTGGGCGAGTTGATCTCCGGCAGCCACAGCCTGCGGCCGAACACGGTCTCGACATAGCCCTGCCGCTTCGCCTGCTCGCGGGTGCGCTCCATGTACCTGGCCACGCCGGGATAGCGGGTGAAGTAGCGCTCGATGAAGCTCCTCGCCATGTCCTTGTCGATGCCGAGGTTGGAGGCCAGGCCGTAGGCGCTCATGCCGTAGATGAGGCCGAAGTTGATCACCTTGGCGTAGCGGCGCTGCTCGCCCGTCACCTCTCCCAGCGGCACGCCGAACACCTCGCTGGCGGTGGCGCGGTGGATGTCCTCGCCGAGGGCGAACGCCGACAGCAGCCCTTCGTCGCCGCTGATGTGCGCCATGATGCGCAGCTCGATCTGCGAGTAGTCGGCGGAGACGATGCGGCTGCCGGCGGGGGCGATGAACGCCTCGCGGATGCGCCGGCCTTCGGCGGTGCGGATGGGGATGTTCTGCAGGTTCGGCTCGCTCGACGACAGCCGCCCGGTGACGGCGATCGCCTGGCCGTAGCTGGTGTGGACGCGGCCGGTGGCCGGATCGATGCTGGCGGCGAGCTTGTCGCAGTAGGTCGACTTCAGCTTCGCCAGGCCGCGGTGCTCGAGCAGCACCTTCGGCAGCGGGTAGTCCTCGGCCAGTTTCTCCAGCACCTCCTCGTCGGTCGACGGCGCGCCGCTGGCGGTTTTCTTGGCCACCGGCAGCTTCAGCACGCCGAACAGGATCTCGCCGATCTGCTTCGGGCTGCCGAGGTTGAACGGCTGCCCGGCGAGCTCGTGCGCGCGCGCCTCCAGCTCGGCCAGCCGGCGGGCGATCTCCACGCTCTGCGCCGCCAGCCGCTGGCGATCGACCAGCACGCCGGTGCGCTCCATCTCGAACAGGATCTTCGACACCGGCATCTCGATCGACTCGTACACGTAGCGCAGCGGCTCGCTGGCCTGCAGGCGCGGCCACAGCCGCTGGTGCAGCGCCAGCGTCACCTCGGCATCCTCGGCCGCATACTCGGTGGCGCGGTCGAGCGCCACCTCGTCGAAGCCGATGCGGCTGGCGCCCTTGCCGCAGACCTGCTCGTAGGTGATGGTCGTGCGGCCGAGGTGGCGTTCGGCCAGATCGTCCATGTTGTGCGAGCGGTGCGCCTCGAGCACGTAACTTTCGAGCATCGTGTCGTGGGCGATGCCGGCCAGCCGGATGCCGTGGTTGGCGAACACGTGGGCGTCGTACTTCAGGTGCTGGCCGAGCTTCTTGTGCTGTTCGCTCTCCAGCCACGGCCGCAGCGCCTCCAGGGTGGCGTCGAACGGCAGCTGCTCCGGCACGCCCGGATAGCGGTGCGCCAGCGGCAGATAGCAGGCGAGGTTGCCGTGCCCCGTCCCGACGGCGAGCGAGATGCCGACCAGCTTCGCCGCCATCGGGTCGAGTGACGTCGTCTCGGTATCGATCGCCGCCAGCGGCGCGGCGCTGATGCGGCCGATCCACTCGTGCAGTTGCGCCGGCGTGGTAACGGTCTCGTACGCCGGCCGCGGGTCAGCCGCCGGCGCCGCGGCGGCGATTCCTTGCGTCGCCGGCGCGGGCGCCGCCGCCTCCTCGCCGCCTTCTGCCCCGGGCCCGGCCGCCGCTTCGCCCGCACCGAGATCCTTCAGGAAGCTGCGGAACTCCCAGCGCGTGAACAGCTCGCGCAGCCGCTTCTCGTCGACCGGGCGCGCGGCGAGCGAGTCGAAGTGCGGCAGCTGCGCCGACAGGTCGCCGTCGGTGCGGACCGTCACCAGCCGGCGCGCGGTCGGCAGCCACGGCAGCGCGGCCCGCAGGTTCTCGCCAACCTTGCCGCCGATCTTCTCCGCATTGGCGACGATCGCCTCCAGCGAGCCGTACTCGGCCAGCCACCTGGCGGCGGTCTTCGGACCGACCTTGTCGACGCCCGGCACGTTGTCGACGGCATCGCCGACCAGGGTCAGGTAGTCGACGATCTGCTCCGGCCGCACGCCGAACTTCTCGACCACGCCGGCGGTGTCGAGCCGCTCGTTGCTCATCGTGTTGACCAGCGTCACATCCTCGTTGACCAGTTGCGCCAGGTCCTTGTCGCCGGTGGAGATCACCGTGCGCACGCCCTTTTCCCGCGCTTCGCGGGCCAGCGTGCCGATGACGTCGTCGGCCTCGATGCCCTCGATCTCCAGGATCGGCCAGCCG
>CAYLZU010000102.1:0-10010 GCA_964388005.1 uncultured Burkholderiaceae bacterium | reverse complement strand
CTCTTCGATCCGACGCAGATGCAGGCGCTGTACGACGTCGGCTTCCGCTTGGCCACCACCGGCGGCGGCTGGTCCACGTTGCCGCCGGGGCGACAAGCGGATCCCTGGGGGCGGGACGGCCTTACAGCCAGTCGTTCAGCGACACGCCGGCGCCGATGGTCGTCTGCCGCCAGTTGTAGTCGATCAGCGTCTCGCCGTAGCCGCTGAACAGCTTCACGTAGCCGCGCAGGGGCCCGAGCAGCGGCGCGCTGGTCCAGGTCAGCTGGCCGGCGCCCTTGCCGGTGCTGGGGTTGCCGCGGATCGTGGCGGCAAAGCTCTGGCCGCGCCACTTGTAGATCGCCGACAGGTCGCCCCAGCCGTAGTAGTCGGAGATCGTCGGGTTGTCGTCCGAATCGTCCGACTCGGGGATGCGCCACCACAGGCGCCCCAGCACTGCCAGATTGCCGTGTTCGAAACCGAAGCTGGCGATCAGGCGGTCCCAGCTGCGCGAGATCTTGTCGGAGCGGCCGTTCGACTGGTGGTTGAAGGCGAGGTTGACCAGGTTCCACTGCAGGTCGCCCAACCGCACATCCGGCTTGTGGCTGAGGATCACTTCCGGCATGTAGTTGGTTTCGCGGAATGGCCTCGATGCATTGCCGGACTCGTTGTACAGCTGCCACTGGCTCTGCTGCGTGTACGCCGCCCACACACCCCAGCGGCGGTCGTCGGTGGTCCACAGCCTGAACTTGAAGCTCAGCTGGAACGCGGCTTCGGTCGAGTCGAGCTCGGTGCCGGGCGCGAGCAGGCCGCCGCTGACCAGCGGATCGAACGGCGCGGTGTTCAGGTTGTTCGTGTAGCGGCCGAGGAGAAAGTAGTTCGGCGCATACAGCGAGATGTCGTAGCGGGAACCGGAAGGATCGAAAGCCCACGCCCGGTCGAACATCGATCCGCTGCCGGCCGAAGCCGGCGGCGCGGCCGTCGCCGCCGCGGCCGCGCTGCCTTGCGCGGCCGTCGCCGCCGGGGCGTCGGCCCTGATCGCGGATGAAGGTGGCGTGGCCCGGCCGCTGAGACGGTCGTAGCAGGCCAGGCGCTCGCCGTCGTTGGCGATTGCGGCGCACTCGGCCATTGCCGGCGGCATCGCCTGTGCCGCCGCCAGCGGGTGCGTGGCCATCAGCGCCGCACCCAGGAGCGCGGTCGGTTTCGCAGGCAGGCAAGGCATTCTCATGGGTGATGACCTGTCGAATGGTTTGGGGATCAGAGCCCATCGAGCAGCTGCGATCATCGAGCAGGGCCGGAGGGCCCGGCGTGCGCAGCGACGGCGCCCCGCGGCTTCGGCGCCTGTTCCGATGCGATGTCAACCCAGCCGCCGCCCATCGCCTGATAGACGTTCACCACTTGCGCGTACCGGGTGGCCTGCAGGCTCACCGAGGCGAGTTCGGCGGCGAACAGTTCGTTCTCGGCCACCAGCACGTCGAGGTAACCGGAGACGCCCCTGTCGAAGCGCAGCCTGGCCAGGCGCGCGAACTCGCGCAGCGACTCGACCCGCCCCTGCTGGGCGTTCAGTTCCTCCAGCCGCTTCTGCGAACCGGTGAGCGCGTCGTTGGTTTCGCGGAAGGCGTTGAGCACCGTCTGCTGGTAGGCGGCCAGCGCCAGCCGTTCACCGGCTTCGGCCGAGGCCACCTGCCCTTCGATGGCGCCGAAGGTGAAGATCGGCCCGGTCAGCCCGGCGCCGATCAGCCCCGCCGCTGCCGGGCCGCTGAACAGGCTGCCGAACGCCGTCGCCGTGGTGGCCAACGCCGCCTGCAGCGACAGGTTCGGGTAATACAGCGCGCGGGCGGCGCCGATGTTGGCATTGGCCGCCACCAGGTTCTGCTCGGCCTGCAGGATGTCCGGCCGGCGCTGCAGGATGGCCGCCGGCAGGTCGCCGGGGATCGCCGGCGCCGCCAGCTGGTCGATGGTCCTGCCGCGCGGGATCGGCCCCGGATTGCGGCCGAGCAGGATCGAGATCAGGCTCTCCTGCGCCGCGATGGCCAGCTCGAAGGCCGGTATCGCCGCCTGCGCCTGCTGCGCCTGCGAGCGGATCTGCGTCACCTCGGTCTTCGACACGATGCCGGCCTTGAAGCGCAGCTCGAAGATGCGCAGCGTGGCGTTGAAGTTGCGCGCCGTGGCCTGCGCGATCTCGAGCTGGCGGTCGAGCGAACGCAGCACGATGTAGCTGGCGGCCACACTGGAGACCAGCGTCAGCACGACGCCGCGCCGGCCCTGCTCGCTGGCATAGACCTGCGCCTGCGCCGCCTCGGTCTGCCGGCGCACGCGGCCGAACAGATCCGCCTGCCACTGCGCGCCGAGCGAAACGTTGTACAGCGAGAAGTACGGATTGGCGTTCGGCGGCAACGGCGGCTGGCCGACCGCGCTGGCGCGGGCGCGGGTCGCGTCCGCCCCGTAGCCGATCTGCGGATACAGCTGCGAGCCGGTCGCGGTCAGGGCGCCGATGAACTGGTCGACCCGTGCCGCCGCGATCAGCAGGTCGCGGTTGTTCTGCAGCGCGGCCTCGACCAGCTGGTTCAGTACCGGGTCGCCGAACTGCTCCCACCACGCCAGGTTGGCGACCTCCGCCGCCTTGGGGTAGTCGATGCGCCAGGCCGGCGGCGTCTCCACCGTCGGGCGAACGTAGTCCGGCCCCACCGTGCAGCCGGCCAGCGTGGCGGCGAGCATCGTGCAAACGACGTGCGTCTTCATGTCGAGGTCCTTCGCGGGCGCAGCAGCCCCGCGCAATCGAGTCCCGGCGATACGCCGCGCAAGCCGAAGCTCGCGCGCCGGAGTCCCGGTTCCGTGTGATGACGGGCCTTCATCGTGCGGTGGCGGAGGTCATGGGTTCGGTCGGCAAGCACATTTCAATGCGCGGCAAGGCGCCAGGCGAACAGCGCCGCCAGCGCCAGCAGCAGCAGGCTCGCCGACGACCAGCGGCGGACGAACTGGTCGCCACGTTCGAAAGCCACGCCGAGAGCGACGGTCGCCGAACGCAGCGGTCCGTCGGCAGCGGCGGCTTCGGCGGCGGGCGCAAGCAACGGACGACGCGACAGCCCGAAGGCCAGCAACGCGCCGCCCGCGAACACCGCCAGGGTCGTGCCCAGTTCCTTCGGCGACAGCGGGTTCGACACCAGTTCGCCCGACACCGGCCCGAACGCGGCCAACGCCAGCAGCAGCGCAAAGACGGCCAGCGCAAGGGCCGCGAACTCCGACAGCCGCGAAACCTGCCTGACCAGCGCCACCGGCGCCGCCGGGCGACGCAGCGCGCGAGTCAGCACCAGCACCACGTAGCCGGCGGTGAACACCGCCCCGCCCTGAAGCACCACCGACAGCCACGCCAGTCCAACGCCGTCGGCGGCGTCGAGCATCAGCTTCTTCGCCAGATAGGCGCCGCTGGGCACCACGCCCATCAGGGCGACGCCGGACACCGCGAAGGTCAGAACCGGGATCGGCATGGCGCGCGCCGCGCCGGCGAGATCGGCGATGCGGTCGTGGCCGAGGGCGGCGTAGATCAGCCCGGCCGCCATGAACATGCCGGCCTTGGCGCTGGCATGCGACATCGCCTGCAGCACGCCGCCGGCAAGCGCCGCCTCGCGGGCGATGGCCGCCGCATCGACGCCGAGCGGGAACATCAGGAACAGGTAGCCGATCTGCGCCATCGTCGAGTAGGCGACCAGCAGTTTCAGCCGCTCCTGCCGCAACGCGACCACGCTGCCGACGACGATCGCCGCCGCGCCCAGCGCCGCCAGCAGCTGCGCCGCCGACAACGTGACCGCCCCCGGCATGGCGAAGAACCACAGCCGCACGGCGAGGAACCACGAGCCCTTGATGACCAGGCCCGACAGCACCGCGCTGGCCGCCGCCGGCGCGCCGGCATGGGCCGGCGGCAGCCAGATGTGCAGCGGGAACAGCGCCGTCTTGGCCATCAGCCCGACGGTCATCAGCGCCGCCGCGGCCCAGGCGATCGGCTCGGGCCGCACGATGCCGGCGAGCAGCGCCATGTCGAGCGTGCCGTAGCCTCCGTAGACCAAAACCGCGCCGAGCAGGTAGAGCACCGAGCCGGCGAGCGCGAACACCAGGTAGCGCAGCGCCGAACGCAGCGTCTCGCCGCGGCCGTCGAGGCACACCAGCGGCACGCCGGAAAACGTGAGCAGTTCGAGGGCGACGTACAGCGTGAAGAGATCGCCGCTGACGAACACCAGGTTCAGCGAACCCCACACCGCCAGCAGCAGCAGCCAGAAGGTGAACGGCGCGCGCGCCTCCGGTGCGCCCGGCGCCAGCCAGAAATCGGCGCGCGCGTAAGCCGCGACGCCGGCGACCACCACGGCAACGACGATCATCATCGCCACCGCCGGCCCGTCGGCGCGCAACGCGATGCCCAGCGGCGGCGCCCAGTTGCCGAGCAGGTAGACCAGCGGCCCGGTCGAGTCCATCCAAGCCGAGACGATCGCCGCCACCACCGCGAGCCCCGCCAGCACCGTGAGCATCGCCACCCGCTGCGTGTTGCGCCCGCCGAGCGCCAGCCCGAGCAGCACGCCCACGAACGGCACCAGCACCGCCATCACCAGCAGCAGGCCGCCCGGCGTGGTCAGCATCGCGGCTTCACCCGCAGCAAGCGCATGTCAGGCACCGCCTTTCCCGCTGCCGGAGCCTGCCGGCGCGTCGGCCTCGACGCTGACCGAGCCGGTCTCGTCGTACAGGCGCAGCAGCAGTGCGACCGCCAGCGCCGCGGCCGAGAAGGCCACCACCAGCGCGGTGATCAGCAGCGCCTGCGGCACGGGGTCGCCGCCGAAGCCGAAGGCGGCACCGCGCCGTGCGATGGCGCCGAACAGCACGAACACGCCGCCGCCGACGACGTTGAAGGCCAGGATCTTCCGCAGCGGATGCGGGCTGACGATCATGCCGTACAGGCCGACGCCGACCAGCGCCGCGGCGCACAGGCCGAACAGGGTGGCCACGGTCATGACGGGTCGTCCCCGAGCCCGCCGGGCCGCCCCGAGGCCGAAGCCTCCGAGCGCGAGCGCGAAGGCAGATCAGCGACCGCGGCGCCGATCAGCATCAGGCCGAGGATCAGCGTCAGCGTCGGCATCAGCGCGAACTCGATGACGAGGATCAGCGGCTTCGCGTTGCCCAGCGGGTAGGCGAGGAAGGCGCCCGAGGTCAGCACACCCACCACGCCGACGCCGATGAAGATCAACGGCCCGCCCGCCACCAGCCATCGCAGCCAGCGGGCGCCGAGCGGCGGCGGGTCGGCCAGCCCGGCCATCATCGCCAGCAGCCACATCGCCGCCATGATGGTCGCGCCCTGGAACTTGCCTCCGGGGTTGTCGGCGCCGATCCACAGGATGTAGATGCCGACCACGACGCCGATCGGCGGCAGCACCCGCGCGGCATAGGCCAGCAGACCGTTCGGGTCGGCGTGCTGGCGCAGGCCGGGACGGCCGCCCCAGAACCGGTCCGGGCCCATCGACCAGACGCCGATCATCGCGAACACCAGCACGATCGCCTCGAGCAGCGTGTCCATGCCGCGAAAGGCCATCAGCACCGCGGTGATCGGATTGCCGACCTCGGTGACGGCGATGTTCTCCAGCACCGGCGCCGCCAGCGTCGGCGCCGGATCGGGCAGCAGCAGCACGCACAGCGCCAGTCCCGCCGCCACGGAGCCGCACAGCAGCGCCGCCAGCAGGTGCACGACCGGTCCCGGCCGCTGCGTGCGGGCGATCTCCTCGGTGTGGCGCAGGCGGACGGCGGCGCCGATCAGCAGCGCGCCGGTCAACCCGCCGCCGATGGCGGCTTCGGTCAACGCGACGTCGATGCCGCGCAGCCGAACCCACACCAGCGTCAGCAGCAGTCCGTAGGCGATAAAACCGGCGACGGCGGCAAAGCTGCCGCGCGCGGCGACGGTCCACACCGCCAGGCCGAGGACGACGAGCGCCAGCCCAACCGTCGGCGCGTCGATCATGACCGGTCGCGGCGCCGGCGGCCGGTTTCCGCGATCAGCTGCGACACCACCGCGCTCGACAGCAGCAGGAGCGCCCAGATCAGCAGCAGCTTGAGGGCGGTGAACACGGTGTCGAGCTGCGGCAGCAGGCCGAGCACGATCAGGCCCAGGCCGAGGTTGTCGGCCTTGGTCAGCGCGTGCAGGCGCGTGAACGCATCCGGGAAGCGCAGCAGTCCGACGGTGCCGGCGAGGAAGAAGAATGCGCCGGCAACGACGGCGACGATGGTCCACAGGTTGAGCAACTGGATCATGACGATGCCCTCCGCGCTGCGCGCTTCGGGATGAGCGCTTCGGAGCGGCCGGAAGCGATGACTGGACTTCCTTCTCGCTCGCGGTCGAAGGATTCGCGCTTGGGGCGGCCCGAAGCGCTCACTGGACTACCTTCGCGCAGCGCGCTCGGGGATTCGCCCTTGGGGCGGCCCGGCGGGCTCATGGAGTTGCCCTCCGCGCTGCGCGCTTCGGAATGAGCGCTTCGGAGCGGCCGGACGCGCTCATGCCCCGTCTTCCGTCTCGTCGTCCTGCGCGGCGTCCAGCGATCGCGCCTTGACGAACGCGATGCCGGCGAAAGCCGCCAGCAGCGACAGGATCAGCGCCACGTCGCCGGTGGCCGGCTCGCGCGTGGCGGTGCCCAGCAGCAGCAGCACGGCAATGCCGCCGGAGCCCAGCAGTTGCGCCGCCATCATGCGATCGGTATCGCCCGGCCCGCGCAGGATGCGCACCAGCCCGACGGCCACCGTCAGCAGGATGAGCGCCGCCGCGGCCAGCAGGAACTCAGCCATCGCCCTGTCCCACGACCAGCGCCGGCGCGTAGCGACGTTCGTCCTCGCGCAACTGCTCCACCACCGGCTGCGACACATCGAGCGCATGGACGCATACCGCCTCGCCTTCGGACCCCGCCGCCACGGTGCCCGGCAGCAGGCTGGCGATGCTGGTGAAACTGTTGCGCGCGTGACCCTCCGGCAGCGCGGTCGGATACATGACGAAGTCCGGCTTCAGCGGCAGCGACGGGGCGAACGCGCGGCGCGCCACGTCGATTCCGGCCCGCACCGACTCCCACAGGAACACCGGCAGTCGCGACAGCAGCGCGCCGATGCGCACCCCGCCCGCCTGTGGCGGCAGCAGGCGCAGGCTGACCCAGGCCGCGGCCGCCGCCGTTGCGAGGCCGAGGCCGACGTCCGCTGCCTTGGCGCTCGGCAGCAGCAACAGCCACAGCACGAAGTACAACGCAGCGCGGGTCCGCCCGGCGCGCGCGCGCGAGGCCGGGGCGCCGCTCATGTCGCCTGCCCATCCACCGCGGCGCCGTCCGCGGCGCTGAACACACGAACGTCCATCGTGCTCAGGCGCTCGAACAGCCTGGCCTCGGCACGGATCGGCCACCAGTCGTAGAGAAAGATCTCCAACGGCCGCCACAGCGCCACCCAGCCGCCGATGACGAGACTCTCGGTGATGAAGGCGTTGTGGCCCTCGCTGCCGATGAGACCGGACAGGAAGTCGGCCAGCGCGAACGCACCGCCGAGGAACGCCAGCCCGATCACCAGGCTGATGCGGCCGGTGCGCAACAGGCTCCGCAGCTGCCGGCGCGTGGCCGCGGCGCGGCGGCCGAAGTACTCGTCGATGGCGGCATGCAGCATCGACGCCGTCTCCGGGGTGACAGCGTCCTCGCCCAGGTGGACCTCCAGGCACAACGGCACGTTGGCCGGCGCTTCGCGGGCGCTGTCGATGATGTATTGAGCGGCCTTGTCGTCGAGGTCGCGCTCGCGGAAGGGCGCCGGGTCCATCGAATCGAAGAGCTGCCGGATCTCGCGCACGGACAACGGCAGGGCGTGGGCGCCGCCACTCGGCGGACGTCCCGCCCCCGCCGGCGGCGCGGCGAACGCCTGCACCACCAGTACCGCTGGGAGCCGGTCCTGCAGCGTCATGTCGCTGCCGCGACCGCGGGCGGCGGCGCCTTCTCGTTGCCGAACACCGCCATGTACAGCGTCGGCAGGAACACCAGTGTCAGCAGTGTGGCCACCAGCAGACCGCCCATGATGGCGAAGGCCATCGGCCCCCAGAACACGGTGGGCGCGATCGGGAGCAGGCCGAGCACGGTCGACATCGCGGCCAGCATCATCGGCCGAAACCGGTTGGTCGCCGAGCCCAGCACCGCCTCGCGCACGCCGAGCCCGGCGGCGCGCTCCTCTTCGATCGAGACGATCAGGATCACCGCGTTCTTGGCGATCATGCCGATCAGCGCCAGGATGCCGAGGATGGCGACGAAGCCCAGCGGCCGGTTGAACACCAGCAGCGACAGCACGACGCCGATCAGCCCCAGCGGCATGATCGCCACCACCATCGCCAGGCGGCGGAAGCTGACCAGCATGACCATCATCGCCAGCAGCATCAGCACGATCATCAGCGGCACCACCGCGAACACCGACGCCTGCGAGGTCTGGCTCTCCTCGAACAGGCCGCCGGTCTCGACCTTGTAGGGCCTGGGCAGCCTGGCGTCGAACTCGGCGATCTTCGGCGCCAGCGCGGTCACCACGCTGTCGGGCAGCACGCCAGCGTTGACGTCGGCGCGCACCGTCAGCGTCGGCACCCGGTTGCGGCGCCACACCAGCGGGAACTCCTGCTCCTCGACGATGGTGGCGAACTGCTTCAGCGGCACCATGCGCCCGCTCGGCGTCGGCACCTGCAGCGACGCCAGCGTCTGGAACGACGCCCGCTCGGCATCGCTGGCGCGCGCCAACACGTTCACCAGGTAGATGTCGTCGCGCACCTGAGTGACCACGGTGCCGGTGATGGCCGCGTTGAGCGTGCCGGCGAGCGCGGCCGAGCTGATTCCGAGCTGGCGCGCCTGGTCCTGGTTGATCAGGACGCGCAGCTGCCGCGCCGGCTCCATCCAGTCGAAATGCACGTGCCGCGTGCGCGTGTCGGTGCCGACCACCTGCGCCAGCTCCAACGCAATGCGGCGCACCTCGTCATTGTCGGGGCCGGAGATGCGGTACTGCAGCGGCCAGCCCACCGGCGGCCCCAGCTCGAGCGGCGAAACGCGCGACACGACCTCGGGGAACTGCTCGGCCAGCACCTTCTCCAGCTTCGCATGCAGCCGCTCGCGCGCTTCGAGGTCCTTGGCGACGATGACGAACTGGCCGAAGAAGGGGTTTGCGAGCTGCACGTTCAGCGTCAGGATGAAGCGGATCGCGCCGCGGCCGACGTAGCTGCTGAAATGGTCGACGTCGGGGTCGGACTTCAGCACCGCTTCCAGCCGCCTGACCTGGGTCTCGGTGGCGAAGATCGACGCGTTCTGGCGCAGCGTCAGGTCCACCGTCAGCTCGGGCCGGTCGCTGGCCGGGAAGAACTGCCGCGACACCTGGCCCGACAGCACCAGCGCGGCGACGAACGCGGCGAGCGTGACGCCGATGGTCAGCCACTTCATGCGGATCGCGCCCTGCAGGAAGGCGCCGTAGAGCTGCAGCAGCTTGCTCGGCTTGGGCTCGCCCTGTGCCTTCTTGGGCGGCTTCAGCAGCGCCTTGCCGATCAGCGGCGCGAAGATCACCGCCACCAGCCAGCTGACGATCAGCGAGATCGCCACCACCGAGAAGATCGCGAAGGTGTACTCGCCGGCCGAGCTGCGCGCGAAGCCGACCGGCACGAAGCTGGAGATCGTGACCAGCGTGCCGATCAGCATCGGCGCGGCCAGCGTGCGGTAGGCGAAGGTCGCGGCCGCATCCGGGCCGTCGCCGGCCCCCAGCCGGCGCAGCATCGCGTCGACCGTGGTCATCGCGTCGTCGACCAGCATGCCTAAAGCGATGATCAGCGCGCCCAGCGAGATGCGGTGCAGGTCGATGTGAGCCACGTCCATGACCGCGAAGACGATGGCCATCGTCAGCGGGATCGCCAGCGCGACCACCGCGCCCGGGCGCACGCCCAGGCTGACGAAACTGCACAGCAGGATGATGACGATCGCCTGCCACAGCGAGGTCATGAAGTCGTTGATGGCGAGGTCGACGGTGAC
>CAYLZU010000101.1:0-10056 GCA_964388005.1 uncultured Burkholderiaceae bacterium | reverse complement strand
GCATGTTCCTGCACTCGGCGGCGGCGATCATCCTGGTGGTGCCGATCGTGATGCCGCTGGTCAATGCCGTCGGCATCGATCCGGTGCACTTCGGCATCGTCGTCACCCTGAACCTGGCGATCGGCCAGCAGACGCCGCCGGTGGCGAGCGTGCTGATGATCACCTGCTCGATCGCCAAGGAGAACGTCTGGACCGTGACCCGGGCCAACATCCCGTTCATCGGCGTGCTGCTGGCGGTGCTGCTGCTGGTGACCTACGTGCCGGCGACGACGCTGACGCTGGTCGATATCTTCTACCGCTGAGGCCGCTGGCGATGAGCGACGAGATCCTGGTCGAGCGCGATGGCGCGATCGCCACCGTGGTGCTGAACCGGCCGCGGAAGCTGAACGCGCTGACCAAGCCGATGTGGCGGGCGCTCGGCGACGCCGTGCGTTCGCTGTCCGCCGACGACAGCCTGCGCTGCATCGTGCTGCGCGGCGCCGGCGAGCGCGCGTTCTCGCCGGGCAACGACATTTCGGAGTTCGCGACCGAGCGCTCGGACAAGGCGCGGGCGGTCGAGTACGGCGCGATCATGCATGCCACCGCGCTGGCGCTGGAACAGTGCCGCCATCCGGTCGTGGCGCAGATCCACGGCATCTGCGTCGGCGGCGGCCTTGAAATCGCGGCCCTCGCCGACCTGCGCATCTGCGGCGAATCGAGCCGCTTCGGCGCGCCGATCAAGAACCTGGGCCTGGTGATGGCCTACGCCGAGATGGCGCCGCTGGTGCGGCTGGTGGGAGCCGCGGTGGCGCTGGAGATCCTGCTCGAAGGCCGCGTCTTCGGCGCCCGCGAGGCGAAGGACAAGGGGCTGGTGACCCGCATCGTCCCCGACGGCGAGGTCGCGGCCGAGGCGCGCGCGATCGCCGAGCGCATCGCCGACGGCGCCCCGCTGGCGGCACGCTGGCACAAGCAGTTCGCGCGCAGGCTCGCCGAGGCCCGGCCGCTCACCGATGCCGAACGCGACCAGTGCTTCGACTGCTTCGACACCGAGGACTTCCGCATCGGCTACTCGGCCTTCCTCGCCAAGCGCAAGCCGGAGTTCGTCGGCCGATGAGCGCCGCCGCCGCGAGCGCAGCGCCGGCGTCGCCGAGGCGCGGCCCGCTCGAGGGCATGCGCGTGCTCGAACTGGCGCAGATCATGTCCGGTCCGACCGCCGGCATCATGCTCGCCGATCTCGGCGCCGACGTGATCAAGGTCGAGAAGCTGCCGGGCGGCGACGACTCGCGCGGCTACATCGATCCGCGGGTGAACGGCGTTTCGGCGCCGTTCCTGATGATGAACCGCAACAAGCGCGGGCTGGCGCTGAACCTGAAGCTGCCGCGGGGGCGCGAGGTGCTGCTGCGGCTGGTGCGCGGGGCCGACGTGCTGCTGGAGAACTTCCGCACCGGCACGCTGGAGAAGCTCGGCCTCGGCTACGCCGTGCTGCGCCAGGCCAACCCCGGCCTGATCTACGCCGCCGTCAGCGGCTACGGCCACACCGGCCCCGACGCCGACAAGGGCGGCTTCGACCTGATCGCGCAGGGCTTCGGCGGCCTGATGTCGATCACCGGCGAGCCGGGCGGGCCGCCGGCGAAGGTCGGCCCGCCGGTGTCGGACATCAACGGCGGCATCCTCGCCGCGCTCGGTGTCTGCGCCGCCTGGGCCCACAAGCTGCGCACGGGCGAGGGGCAGGTGGTCGACACCTCGCTGATGGAGGCGGCGCTGCAGCAGACCTACTGGCACGCGGCCGTGTACTTCGCCACCGGCGAGTCGCCGGGGCCGACCGGCTCGGCGCACATCCTCACCGCACCGTATCAGGCGTTCCATGCCAGCGACGGCTGGATCAACATCGGCGGCGCCAACCAGGCCAACTGGGAGCGCATCGCCGAGGTGCTCGGCCATCCGGAGTGGAAGACCGATCCGCGCTTTGCCACCAACACCGAGCGCAAACGCAACCTGCCGTCGCTGGTGGAACGGATGAACGAAGTGCTGTCGACCAGGACCCGCGCCGAGTGGCTGGCCGCGTTCGACGCCGCCGGCGTGCCCGCCGGGCCGGTGCACTCCATCGGCGAGGCGCTGTCGCATCCGCAGACGCTGGCGCGGGCGATGGTGGTCGAGACCACGCATCCGCAGGCCGGCGCGGTGAAGAGCATCGGCTGCCCGATCAGTTTCTCGGCCACGCCGGCCGCCGTGACGCGGCCGGCGCCGCTGCTCGGCGAGCACACGCGCGAAGTGCTGCGCGAGGCCGGCTTCAGCGAAGCGGAGATCGACGCGTTGATCGCCGATGCCGTGGTGGGCGACGGAGCCGCCGCGCGGACCGGCTGAGAGCGACCGGCCTTCGTGCAACGGTTGCCGAGGGACGAGCCGATACAATCCGCGCTTTCTCGCCGGCTCCGACAATGAACGGCAGGACGCGCGCGACGCCGCTGGTCGGCGTGCTGATGGGCTCGAACTCCGACTGGGACGTGATGCAGCACGCGTGCGAGGTGCTGAAGGAGTTCGGCGTGCCATTCGAGGCCAGGGTGGTCTCGGCGCACCGCACGCCCGACGAGATGTTCGCCTATGCCGAGGAGGCGCGCGAACGCGGCCTGCGGGTGATCATCGCCGGCGCCGGCGGTGCCGCCCACCTGCCCGGCATGCTGGCGTCGAAGACCGTGATCCCGGTGCTCGGCGTGCCGGTGCCGTCGCGCTACCTGCGCGGCGAGGACAGCCTGCTGTCGATCGTGCAGATGCCGCGCGGCGTGCCGGTGGCCACCTTCGCCATCGGCGAGGCGGGCGCCGCCAATGCCGGCCTGTTCGCGGTGGCCATGCTCGCCACCGAGAACGCCGAACTGGCGCAGAAGCTGGCGCAGTTCCGCGCCACCCAGAGCGAGCGGGCGCGCAACATGACGCTGCCGCTTTGACGGATGGACATCGATGCGACCGGCAGCGGCGATGATTGCGCTGCGCGCATGACCGCCGAGGCCGGCGCCGCCGGCGACATCCGGCACCTGCGGCGCGGCCGCGATCATCGCTGAGCGACGATGGCGGCAGCCGTCGACGCGGCCGGGCCTGCGCCGATCCCACCGGGTCAATGGCTGGGCCTGCTCGGCGGCGGCCAGCTCGGGCGGATGTTCGCGATGGCGGCGGCCAGCCTCGGCTACCGGGTCTGCGTCGTCGATCCCGATCCGCTGAGCCCCGCCGCCGCGGTGTGCGAGGAGCATCTGCAGCAGCCTTACGACGACGACCTCGCGCTGACGACGATTGCCGAGCGCTGCCGCGCGGTGACGGTCGAATTCGAGAACGTGCCGGCCGCGGCGCTGCGCCGGCTTGCTTCGCAACTGCCGGTGCGGCCTTCGGCGGACGCGGTGGCCATCGCCCAGGACCGCATCGCCGAGAAACGCTTCATGGTCGCCAGCGGCATCGCCGTGGCGCCGCACGCCGCCATCGGCTCGCTCGAGGACCTGCAGGCGGCGCCTTCGACGCTGTTCCCGGCGATCCTGAAGACGGCCCGGCTCGGCTACGACGGCAAGGGGCAGATGGCGGTCGCGAATCCGGCGGAGGCGATCGACGCCTGGTCGACCCTCGGCCGCGTGCCGTGCGTGCTGGAACAGCGGCTGGCGCTGAAGCGCGAGATCTCCTGCATCGTCTGCCGCGGCGCCGATGGCGAGCTGGCGACCTTCCCGCTGATCGAGAACGAGCACCGCGGCGGCATCCTCGCGGTGTCGGTCGTGCCGGCGCGGGTGTCGCCGCAGGTGGCCGCCGAGGCCGGCCGGACGGCCCGCCGGCTCGCCGCCGCGCTCGACTATGTCGGCGTGCTGTGCGTCGAACTGTTCGTCCTCGACGACGACTCCGTGCTGGTCAACGAGATCGCGCCGCGGCCGCACAACTCCGGCCACTTCTCGATCGATGCCTGCGCCGCCAGCCAGTTCGAGCAGCAGGTCCGCGCCACCGCCGGCATGCCGCTGGCGGAGACGACGCTGCTTGCGCCGGCGGTGATGCTCAACATCCTCGGCGACGTCTGGTTCCGCGGCGGCGGGCGCGCCGAGCCGCCGTGGCGCGACGTGCTCGCCATCGCCGGCGCCAGGCTGCACCTGTACGGCAAGCGCGAGCCGCGCCTCGGCCGCAAGATGGGACACGTCACCTGCCTCGGAGCCACACCCGAGGAGGCGCTGCGGCGGGCGGCGGCCGCAGCCGGCGTGCTCGGCATCGAACCGCCCCGGTGACCGCGATCGCGACGGTCGATGCCGCCGCCATCGAGCGCGCCGCGGCGCTGCTGGCGCGGGGCGCCCTGGTGGCGTTTCCGACCGAGACCGTCTACGGCCTCGGCGCCGACGCCGACGACATCGAGGCGGTGCGCGCGATCTTCGCCGCCAAGGGCCGACCGGCCGATCATCCGGTGATCGTCCATGTCCGCGACACGGCCGCGATCGACGCCTGGAGCACCGGCGCCTCCGAAGCCGCATCGCGGCTGGCGCGGGCGTTCTGGCCCGGGCCGCTGACCCTGGTGCTGCCGCGCTCGGCGCGGGCTCACGATGCGTTGACCGGCGGCCAGTCGACGGTCGGCCTGCGGTGCCCGTCGCACCCGTGGGCGCGGGCGCTGCTCGCCGCCTTCGCCGCCCGCCGCAATGACGCCGCCGCCGCGATCGCGGCGCCGAGCGCCAACAGCTTCGGCCGCATCAGCCCGACCGCCGCCGCGCACGTGCGCGCCGACCACGGCGAGAAGCCGGACGGCCGCGTCGATCTGATCCTCGACGGCGGCGCCTGCCCGGTCGGCATCGAATCGACGATCGTCGATCTGTCGGGATCCGAGCCGCGGCTGCTGCGCCACGGCACCGTGACCCGCCGCCGGATCGAAGCGGTGCTCGGCCGCGCCGTGCCCGATGCCGCGGGCGACGCGCCGCGCGCCTCCGGCCGGTTGAAGAGCCACTACGCGCCGCGCGCGCCGCTGGAACTCGTGCCGGCGACGCAGCTGCCGGCCCGGATCAACACCCTGCGCGGCGTGCGGCTGGCGCTGCTGGCGCCGGCGGCGGCGCTGCTCGACCGGCCGGCGCACGTGGTGCTGCGGCTGCTGGCGCCGCCGACCGCTGCCGAGTACGCGCGGCGGCTGTACGCGCTGCTGCACCAGCTCGACGAGTCGGGGGCCGAGCGGCTGCTGGTTGCCGAGCCGCCGCAGGGCGACGACTGGGAGGCGGTGCACGACCGCCTGCGCCGCGCCGCCGCTGCCGCCGATCCGTTCGAGGACAGTCCCTGACCGGCGGGCCGCCGCGTATGATCGCGCGACGGCGCGGGGGCCGTGGCCGTCACGGATCGAAATCAGGAGGAGACCGATGTTCGAATTTCTGCGGGCGCGAAGGCGCGCCCTGTTGGTGGCCGCGGCTTCCGCCGCCACCGTCTTGCTGGTGTCGTGCAGCGGCGGCAACGACGATCTGCCGCCGTTGTTCCAGACCATGGTCACGTTCGGCGCCAGCGTCAGCGACAACGGCAATGCCTGCAACCTCAGCGCGTCGAACTGCCCGCCGTCGCCGCCGTATGCGTCCGGCCGCTTCTCCAACGGCCCGCTGTGGATCGACGCGGTGGCGGCCCGCTACGGTGCCTCGGCGGTGCCGTCGCGGAGTGGCGGCACCAACTACGCCTATGCCGGTGCGCGTACGGGGACAGTGCCGGGCGTGACCACTCCAGCGGCGGTGCCCAGCATGGTGGTCCAGGTCGAGCAGTACCTTGCCAGGATCGGCTATGTCGCCAGTTCGCAGACCCTGTTCGTTCTCGACGGCATCACCGTCGGCAACAACATCGCTGATGCGCTGACTCTTTCGGCGACCAATCCCAACGCGCCGACCGAGGTGCTGACGGCAGCGGTGACCGACATGGCCAGCATGATCCTGCGCCTGTACGCCGCCGGCGCCCGTCACATCGTCGTCGTGAACTCCACCAACGTCGGCCGCACGCCGCGGGTGCAGGCGCTCGGCGCGGCGGCAGTCGCGGGTGCAACGCAGCTGTCGGCACAGTTCAACGGCGCCCTGGCGCAGCAGATCGCCGGGCTTCGCGCAACGTCGCCGGGGCTGAACATCTACACCGTCGACGCCTTCGCCCTCACCGAGCAGGCGGCGGCCAATCCCGGCGCCTTTGGTCTGACCAACGTCACCCAGCCCTGCTACAACGCCGCAGTCACGCCGCCGACGGTGTGCCCCAACGCCAACCAGTACTTCTACTGGGACTCGTTCCATCCCACCCAGGCCACCGGCGCCATCCTCGCCGACCGCACGATCGCGGCCATCGGCCGCTGAAAGGCTTCGACGCAGCAACGACGGCGCCTTCGGGCGCCGTCGTTTTTTGCGCTGCCAAGCGCGAAGAGACGACGCAGGCATACTCGCCGCATGGCCTGGCTCGACCGCATTCCGCTGCTGATCCCGGTGCTGCTGGCGCTGACGCTCGGCCTGGCGCCGTTCGTGCCCGAGCCGCACCTGTGGGAGAAGCTGAAGATGCTCGCCGCCGGCACGCTGTCGCGGCCGATCGACATCTTCGACCTCGTCTACCACGCCGCGCCCTGGCTGCTGCTGGCGCTGAAGCTGGCGCGGATGGCGCAACTGCGGAGTTGAGCGCATCCGGATCGCCGCCTGCCGCGATTGACCGCCGCCGCCCGCGCGCCTAAGTTGCCCCGGCGCGCGAGCGGCAGTTCTTTCCCGCAGCGCGCGCAAGTGCCGCCGGACGTGCGGCCGGCCGGCGCTCGACGGAGCCGGCGCCGGCCCGATTCGCGCTTCAGCCAGGCTCCGAGACTGCTCGCCAGGATCAAGGGAGAACGCACATGGCCACCTTCATCACCCTCGGCAACTTCACCGAACAGGGCATCCGCAACGCGCGCGATACCGTCAAGCGCGCCGACATGGTCAAGGAGGCGGCGGCCAGGGCCGGCATCCAGATGAAGGAGATCCTGTGGACGCTCGGCGCCTACGACTTCGTCGTCACCTTCGAGGCGCCGGACGATGCCGCGATGACGGCCTTTGCCCTGACCGTGGGCTCGGCCGGCAACGTGCGCACGCAGACGATGCGGGCCTTCACCCGCGACGAGATGGCGCCGATCCTGGCGAAGATGGGGTAGCCGCGCGGGCAGCGGAACCGCGGCATCCGGGCGCGGCAGTGCCGGCCGGCGGCGGCAGCCTCTTCGGCGGCCGCCGCACTTGCCCGGCGCTACGGGAAGACGCCCTCGTGCACCGCCTGCTCGATCTCGGCGAAGGTCTGCGCCGCGCGCAGGCCGGTGGTGTCGGCGCCGGTGCGCCGCGCCACTTCGGTCGCCGACAGCAGGCCGCGCAGCCGGTCCTCGGAGGTGCTAACGCGTTCGACCACCGGCACGTGGGTGCGGCCGAGGGCGCGCAGCGACGCGACCACGTCGGCCACGGTGCGGCGCTTCAGCTCGGCGATGTCGATCACCTGCCAGCGATCGACCGGTTCCATCACCGCGGCGACGTCGATGCCGGCGCGGCCGCGCGGCAACCCGCGGCCGGCGGATTCGAGAAGCCGCACCGGCTTCTCGCCGAGGATGTCGTAGGCGGTGACCAGGCCGAGCAGGCTGCCCTGTTCGTCGACGACGATCGCCGAACGCACGCCGGCGTGCTTCATCAGCCGCAGGGCATCGTCGATCTGCGTGCCCGCCTCGACCGTCACCACCGGCGTGCGATCGAAATCGGTCATCACCAGGGTCCCGGGTGACTCGAGCGAAACGGTGTGCGTCTGCCGCTGTTCGGCCGGCAGCAGAACGACCTTGCCGGTCTTGCGCGTCGGCACACCTCTGACTGGCTGCTGCATACCTGCCTCCATTCGATGGTCGCGGCACTCCGCGCCGCCGTCGTTATGGTGAACGATGGCGGGCGGCGACGCCATCGCGCGGCGCAGCACGAGCGGCCCCGGCGGCCCGCGCGCAGCGATCGCGGCAGCCCGGCCGGCGCGATGCGGTCGGCGGCGACAGGGGCGGCGCGATTCACCCGGCGGTGACACGGCCGGCGCGACGCGCTAAGTTCGCACCGCCGCCGTGCCTCGCAGGCTGGCGATCGGATCACCGGAGCCGCGCTTGAACCTGAACTTCACCGACGACGAACTGGCCTTTGCCGCCGAAGTGCGCGGCTTCGCGCAGCGGGCGCTGCCCGAGGACATCCGCGGCGCCGTGCTCGAAGGCGAACATGTCCCGGCCGAGCACATCGGCCGCTGGCAGAAGATCCTTCATGCGCGCGGCTGGGGCGCGCCGACGTGGCCGGCCGAATGGGGCGGGCCGGGCTGGGATCCGGTCCGGCAGCACCTGTTCGACGAGGAGTGCATGGTCGCCGGCGCGCCGCGGCAGCTGCCGTTCGGCCTGCGCATGGTCGGGCCGGTGCTGATGAAGTTCGGCACGCCGGCGCAGCAGCACCGTTTCCTGCCGCGCATCCCGTCGGGCGAGGACTGGTGGTGCCAGGGGTATTCCGAGCCCGGCGCCGGCAGCGACCTCGCGGCGCTGTCGACGCGGGCAGTGCGCAGGGGCGACCGCTACGTCGTCAGCGGCCAGAAGACCTGGACCACGCTGGCGCAGCACGCCGACTGGATGTTCTGCCTCGCGCGCACCGACACCGAGGCGAAGAAGCAGGAAGGCATCAGCTTCCTGCTGATCGACATGAAGAGCAGGGGCGTGACGGTGCGGCCGATCATCCTGCTCGACGGCGGCCACGAGGTGAACGAGGTCTTCCTCGACGAGGTCGAGGTGCCGGTCGAGCAGCGGGTCGGCGAGGAGAACCAGGGCTGGACCATCGCCAAGTACCTGCTCGAACACGAGCGCACCGGCATCGCCAACGTCGGCATCAACAAGCGCGAGCTGGCGCGGGCGAAACGGCTTGCGCGCGAGTGCATGCGCAACGGCCGGCCGCTTGCCGACGACCCGCTGTTCGCCGCCCGGCTGGCCGAGGTGGAAATCGAACTGATGGCGCTCGACGTGCTCAACCTGCGCGTGCTCGCCGCGGCGCGCGACCGCGGCTCCCCGGGACCGATGGCGTCGATGCTGAAAATCAAGGGTTCGGAGATCTACCAGCGCATCGCCGAGCTGATCCTGGAGGCGCGCGGCGGCCAGGCGCTGCCCTGCCGCTGGGACGAGGCGGCGAGGCGCTGGGTGCAGGATGCCGCCGCGGCGTTCTACCTCAACCTGCGCAAGGTCACGATCTACGGCGGCTCGAACGAGATCCAGCGCTCGATCATCGCGAAGCATGTGCTCGAGCTTTAGCTTCGAGCACGTGCTTCGCGCCGCGTCGCGGTGCGATTCAGGAGCGCGAGAGGGCTCGGCATGCGCCCTCGTGCTCCCCCAGCCAGGATGAGCACAAGTGGACTTCTCCTACTCCGAAGACCAGTCGATGTTCCTCGACAGCTGCGAGCGGCTGGTGCGCGAGCGCTGCGGCTTCGAGGCCCGCCGCGCGGCGGCACTGCTGCCCGCCGACGCGCCGCCGCCGCTGTGGCCCGAGTTCGCCCAGCTCGGCCTGACGGCGCTGCTGGTGCCCGAGTCCGCCGGCGGCCTCGGCCGGCCTCTGATCGACGGCGTGCTGGCCGCGTCGGTGCTCGGCCGCGGCTGGCTGCTCGAACCGTTCGTCGACTGCGCGCTGGCCGCCGCCGCGGCGCTGGCGCAGGCGCCGGCCGCCGAGGCGCGCGACGTGGCGCTGGCGGCGATCGCCGGCGGCGGCTCCACGGTGGTGCCGGTTGCCGGCGCGCGCGTGTCCGCCGGCACCGTGCACGGCACCGCCGCCCACGCCGCCGCCGCCGATGCGGCGCTGTTCCTGAACGGCGATCGGCTGTGCCTGCTGCCGCTCGCGGACGCCGAGCGAACCGGCTGGCGCCAGCTCGACGGGACCGCGGCGGCCGAGTTCACCTGCTCGCTGGAAGCCGCCGCGGTGCTCGATCGCGGAGCCTCCGCGGCGGCGGCGATGCGGGTCGCGGGCGAGGTGGCGCGCATCGGCCGCATCGCCGAAGGCATCGGCCTGGCGCGCGCGGTGCTCGATCTCACCGCCGAGTACCTGCGCACGCGCAAGCAGTTCGGCCAGCCGATCGGCCGCT
>CAYLZU010000100.1:0-10095 GCA_964388005.1 uncultured Burkholderiaceae bacterium | reverse complement strand
CTAGCAGCGCGATGGCCTCGGCCCGCGGCGCCGTCGCCAGCGCCGGCCTCGCCTCGGCGGAGGCGCGGAAGTTCTCCGCCTCGACGGCCAGCGAAAGATCCAGCAGCCGCAGCCGCGCCGCCGGCGAGGTCAGCGCCGGCAGCGCCTCGCGCAGGTCGGCGAGCAGGTTCGCGGTGGCACGGTAGCGCTGCGGCGCGGCGGCGCCGCCGGCGACCGAGGCGCGGGCCTCGCGCAGCAGCTTCTGCACCGCCGGCGTCGAGGCGAAGGCCTTCTCGCCTTCGGCGAGCACGTCCGCCAGCGGCCGCGGCGCATAGACGCGGTCGATCTCGGCGGCGAGCGCGTCGGCCTGCTTCTTCAGCGCCGGGTCGGCGGCGCGCGCTGCGTACTCGCGCACTCTGCCGGCGTCGGCGGCCTCGGGCGAGCCGTGGATCTTCACCCGCAGCGGCGCGAAGCCGGCATCGGCGTCGGCGAGCGCGGCGGCGAGGTTGCGCACCTTCTGCGCCGAGGCGGTGTCGGCGCCGTGCGGCAGCAGGCGAACGCCGATGCGCAGCGCCGGGTAGCGGGCGCCGATCCATTCCGGGCGTGCCGCCATCGCCGTCAGCAGGCTGCGCGCGGCCTCGCGCTCGTCCTCCTCCTGGATCGCGCCGCGGTAGAACTGCGCCCTGCGCAGGATCCAGCCGCCGTCGGCGGCGACCAGGAACCGCTCGACCAGCAGCTGGGCGAAGCTGTCGGCGAAGTCGGCCGCGGCGACGGCCTCCTTCGCGTCGATGCCGGCGAGGATCGTGGCCACCCTGTAGCCGGCGGCGCGCAACTCGCGCGTCCGCGCGTTCCACTCGCCGTGCTGCCAGCCTTCGCCCTTCTTCGCGCAGGCGTAGTCTTTCGGCGGCAGCACGCGGCCGTCGCGGCAGAACCACTTGATCGCCGCGAACGGGCCACGCGGGTCCTGCTTCATCTGCGCGATCCACTGGCGGTACTTCACCGTGTCGTCGGCGGGCGCATTGCCCGCTGTGGCGGCGAATGCCGCGCCGGCGCAGAGAAACAGCAGTGCCGCGGTGGCGTTTGTCGCGTGGCGAGAGATAGGTGAGCGCATGGGGTCAGACCTCGGGTTGCAGAGAGAACTGGATTCGGTGGTCGGCGACGACATTGCTAGCGCCCCCAGCCGAGGACGTCGTGCATCACCGACCAGCGTCGGCGGCGGGACTCGGCGCCCTTGCCGAGCACCCAGTAGTCGTAGGCTCGCTTGATCTGCCCTTCGCTCTGTGCGAAGACGATCCACTCGTTCACCGCGTCGACGAGGTCGGCGGAGTGAAGCGCCGCGCCGAAGCCGGTCGGCAGGGTCACGGGATCGGGCTGCGGCACCACGACGCTGAACTCGGGGTGCAGCAGGGTCGCCGCCGCACCACTTTCCGCCGGGAGCAGGTAGGCATCGAGCTCCGGCGCGCTGCCGTCGAAGAAGTTCTTCTGCGACGGCAGCGGCACGAACTCGACCTGGGCGTCGCCGAAGTAGTGCTTGATGCTGAAGGAAATCTGGCGGGTGTCCAGCGGCACGCCGATCCTCAGGCCGCGGCTGTGGCGCAGGGCATCGATGCTAGCGAACTCGTGCCGCCGCTCGTCGCGCACCACCAGCCCCATGGTGGCGGTCAGGTAGGGCTCGGACAGGCGGAGCGAGGCGAACCAGAAGGGCCGGTACCACACGCCGGGCATCACGTCGATGACGTTGTCGGCCAGCAGCTGCGGCAGTTCCCGCCACTCGACGGGCACGAATTCCGCCCGCACGCCGAGCGCTTCGGCGAGGTCCACGGCCAGCTCGACGTCGAAGCCGACCAGCCGGCCGTGCGAATTGAAGAAGCTGAACGGCGGATAAGCGCTGTCGTACCCGATGCGCAGCGTGCCGCGGCTGCGGATCCGCTGCAGGGCGGCGGTGCCTGGCGAAGCGCTGTCCGCCGTCAACCCGGCGCGGTCCTTGTGGACGATCGCAGCGAAATCGCCGGCGGGCGCGTGCATGCGCGTCAACACGGAATCCATCCGATAGGTCGTGTCGACCGTCGAGCGCAAGAGCAGCCCGGTGGCGACGACCGTCAGCGCGATGCCGGCAGCGATCCCGGCCGCCGCCACCGCCATCCGCCGGCCGTCCAGCACGAGGAAGCCACCCATGGCCGCTGCGCCGAGCAGCGCGAAGACGAGCAGGTTCACCGCCGTGACCATCGAGTCGAACTTGCCGCCGATCAGCGTCGTCGGGATGTACAGCTGGTACAGGTCGTGCGGCAGCTCGAAGACATCGAGCAGGAACGGCAGTGCTGCCTGTGCCTTGGCGAAATAGCTCGGCACGCCGACCGCGAGCAGCTTGGCCAGGTCCCCGAGGGCGAACGGGCTGCCGGCGAGCCAGGCCGCGAAAGGTACGAACAGCAGCGTCAGCAGGCGGCCCGCATTCGGGAAGTTGAAGAGCACCGGCAGCAGCACGTCGGCAGCCGAGTCGCTGTCGGCGTTCAGCCGGCCGTGCCGGCGCAGCAGTTCCTTGGCGCGCTCGGCGAGGATCGGCAGCACGATGAACGCGCTGTTGGCGACGAACGCCGTCAGCAGGGCGTCGCCGGCGATGCCGGTGACCTCGCGATACCGGAACGGCGTCACCGCGGTGACCATCAACGGCAGCACGAGGAAGGCGAGCAGAAGGGACGCGGCGCAGAGGACGACGAAATAGACCTCCAGCCGCTGGAACGTTTCTGCGGTGAGGGTTCCACCGGCCACTGCGCCGATCGCAAGGACGCCGATCGGCGTCAGCCGGACGACGAACAGGGTGATGCGGGTGACCGCGGCGTTCAGCACGCGCAGCGGGCCGAGCACGCGCTCGCGGTCCGGCAGACCGATCAGGCCGATGCCGATCATCGAGCTGAACAGGACCACCGCTGGCACGATCGCGTTGGACAGCGAGTGAAACGGATTGGCGGTGAAGTACAGGTCCGCCAGCGAAAACGGCTGCCGCGGCTCGACCAGCGAATGGCTGAAGAACGACGCGCTCTGCACCTCCGGGAACGCAGCGGGCATCGCCGCGACGACGATGCCGGTCAGCACCCAAGTGGCGAGCAGCAGCGCGCCGGCGCGCAGTGCCAGCCGGCGCGCCTGCGGCGCTTCGAGTTGCCCGAAGCCGACCACCAGCGACATCACCAGGTACGGCAGAACCGTGACCTGCATCAGGCGGATGTAGATGTCGGCCAGCGGCTGCAGGGCGCCGGCCGCCTCGCCGAAGAACAGGCCGATCGCGACGCCGAGGACCAGCCCGGCGACGATCTGCGCCGACAGCGAAAGCCGCGGCCCGCGACCGTGGTCGGTGGGCTGCGACGTCGCCGTCATCCTGCCGAATCCCGTCGGGCCGCCTCGAGGCGGTTGAATTCCCGCCCGGTAAGCACGGCGAGCAGCAGCCACACCAGCACCAGCGCCACGTTGATCCAGGCGAACTGCGACACGGTCAGCGCGAAGTAGGTGGTGCCGAGGTAGACCACGGCGGCGGAAAGCACGTCGCCGCTGCGCACGACGAAGCTGTCAATGACCTGCTTGGCCTTGTACTTCTCCTCGCGCGTGGTCGGCAGGAACAGCATCTGCCGCAAGGTGTTCATCAGCGAGTAGTCGACTGAATTCTCGGCGGTCTTCACCCAGCGCATGATCGCCAGCGAGGGGATGAGCGCCGCCGCGGCGTAGCTGCCCAGCGCCACCATCGGCAGCACGCACAGGGCGGCCGCGACGCCGAGCGCCTTCACCAGCCGGGAGACGACGAACAGCTGCAGCACCATGCCGGCGATGTTCACGATCTGGAAGTAGTCGGCGAAGAACGCACCGATGAAGCGGGCCTCGTCGCCGGCGGCGAGCCGGCCCGCCGCGACGTCGGCATCGGCGGCGTGCTTGACGATAGCCGAAAGGATGTACTCGCCGGCCGAGTTGACCCAGTTGAGCAGGAAGATGACCAGCGCCATCAGCAGCAGGTAGCGGTTGCGCAGCACCAGCGCGAAGGCGTTGCCATCGCCGATCGGCAGGTCGGTCTCCTGCGCCGGGTCGGCAGTGCGGCGCGCGCCGTCGCCGTGCAGGTCGATGAAGTTGAACAGCACCAGGCTGGCGGCAAGGATCGCGGCAGCGGCGAGCAGCAGCGGAGTGACGCCGATGGCGCGGATCAAATGGGCCGAGATCCAGGCGCCGAACACGGCGCCGCTGGAGGCGCCGAAGGCGATGACGGCGAACAGGCGCTTGCCCTGGTCGGTCGTGTAGATGTCGTTGGCGTAGGCCCAGACTTGCGCGATCACCATCAGGCTGAAGACGCCGATCCAGAGGAAGAACACCACGCCGACCCGTACCATCGCCTCGGCCGCCAGGTAGAACAGCGGCAGGCAGGCGATGAAGAACGCCGTGACGGCGTTGATCAGCCGCCGCCGCGGCAGCCGGGTGGCGAGCGCGCCGTACAGCGGCACCAGTACGAACAGGACCGCCGCCTGCGCCGCGTAGGCGTAGCTTTTCAGCTCCGCGCCGCCGGGCTGGTCGAGGATCAGCGCCTCGCGTACCGGCTTCATCACGTAGTAGGCGGTCAGAATCAGGAAGACATTGAGTGTCAGCAGCAGCAGCTTCGCGCCTTCGCCGTCGCGCACTTCGGTGAACAGGCGCAGGAAGCGCTCGAGCGGGCCGCGCGGCGGCGGCGCGGCGGCGGGCAGGCCGGTCGACATACGGCGAGGGTCGCTTGCTGCGGCTCAGTGATTGTCGCAGTAGACCTTGGTCGGCGTGACTTCGCCCTCGAGCAGCAGCATTTCCGGTTCGAGGTCGAAGCGCAGCCGTCCCGCCCGGCACGACTCGCGCTGGTTCGCTGCCGACTGCCGGGTGTCGGCGACGATGCGGGCGAACTCGGCGTCGGTCGGGACGGACGTCGAGCGCACGTACTCGTGCAACGGCCCGCCGCTGCCGAAATCCCGGTGCGGCGCGATCAGACGACGGTAGGCACCAGCGGTGCCGTGCCGCAGCCGCTCCAGCATGCCGGTGCGCGGCGTGCTGTTGATGTCGGTCGTGCGCACGCCGGCGTCGTTGTCGCCCGGCTCGGTTCGCCTGATCAGCTTCGGCGCGCGGCGCGCGGTGTCATCCGGCGGGTGGCGACCCGCCGCCGGCGCCCGACGCGGCTCGCTTCCTGCGTTCCAGGACCAGAAGGCGAGGTCGTCGATGTTGCCGATGCGGTCCTGCTGGCCGAAGATGAAGTCGGGCAGCGTAACTTCGGCGACCTCGCGCATCCGGAAGATCGGCTGCCGGGTGCGGCTGTCGGCCGGGATCGCCGAGCCCATGAGGCTGAGGGCGATTGCCTCCGTCATTGCATCGACGAGCGGTGCATCGGTGGCCAGCGCCACGAACGGCGCCGTCTGCTGGAAGTCACGGCTCTGCCCGTCGCCCCAGCCGGACTCGCGCGAGCCGTTGACCTCCTCGCCGCAGCGGCGGTCGCGCGGGTGCGGCAGCACGCCGTAGACCTGGCTGCGGTCGGTGGTGAACAGTTCGTCGGCCGGCGAGTACGACTGCGGGTCGCGCTCGGCTCTGGTCAGCGCGTTCCGGGCGGCGTGGTTCTGCTTCAGCCCCCGGCGGCCCGCCGACAGTGACCCGCCGGGATTCGCCACGCGCGCCTGCCGGTCGACCGTGCGCATCGCCGCCGGCGGGTTGTGCTCCGCCGCATCGAAGCAACGCGCGAAGTGGTCGTCGATCAGTGCCGAGTTGGCGAAGGTGGTGCTGGTCTCGGGCGTATGGACCGACATCTTGAAGGAAACCGGCTCGTCGCCGGCCTCGTTCTCCACCCCGTGGCCGCGCCGGCAGACGTTGCGCTCGAAGCCGGCCGCGTTGCCGCCGCAGGGGCCCGAGGCGAAGTCGTAGACGAGCGTGCCCGCGCTGGTGCTGAAGTGCTTCGGGCACGTCGCGTGCATGCGGCCGTGCAGGTCAATGGCGCCGAACGCCCGCTCGTCGCGGAGGTCGGCGTCGCGGTCGGCGGCACCGGGCATGCGGGCGGGCACGTCACAGCGCTCCTCCATGCCGCCGGGCGCGGTGCATCGGACGACCTCACCGGCTCGCTTGGCGGAGCCGGCCGCCGGCCCGGCCGAGCCCAGGCAGGCAGCAAACGCCATCGCCGCCGCGCAGGCGGACGGACCTGATCGGCACGAGGGTCGAGACGGCGACATGCGGCTGGTATCGACGGGTTACGTCACATGCCGCGGCCGGACCGGAGCGCGTGGCGGCTGGTAGGGCGAAGACGTCCAAAGCGGACAAGACCGGCAATTGAAAGGGATCGGCCCGCTTCAGGCTATCCAGAAAGCGAAGGCCGGTCAGAGGACCTCCGGCGCGCCTCCGGCCGGCAACTGGGCTCGAAGGCAGAGAAGCCAGCCACGATGGCAGTTGTCGGGATGTCCTGCCGTCGACGAGAAGCGGCCGGTGCCCGCGGCGATTGCGGCGAGGCCCGCCGCTCGATTCCGGTACCGCCGCGGAGAAGCCTTCCGCGACCGGCGGCCCCGCCGCGCTTGGCGGGGTCGCCGGTCAGCCCCGGCGGAAGACGCCGAGCAGGCTGAGGATGAAGATCAACAGCGCGGCGCCGGCGATGGCGATGACGAAGCGCAGGATGCCTCCCGACGGCTCGAGGCCGATCATGCCGGCGAGCCAGAAGCCCAGCGCCGAGCCGACCACGCCGACCAGCACGTTGGCGATCCAGCCCATCTGGGCGTTGGTTTTCATGACGATGCTCGCCAGCCAGCCGACGATGCCGCCGATGACGAGCGAGATGATCAGGTCCATGGTCTTCCTCCCGGTTCGGTGAAGCCCGCCGGCGCGTGTCGCCGGCGAATGCAGTTATCGCAGCGCGTTGCCCGCCATCCTCAGGATGTCGTCCAGGGGATTGCCGTCGCCGTTCAGGTCGAGCAGCGAGCCTATGCCTGCCATGGGGCTGGCTGCCGCCGTGCCGCCCATCGATCCGCCGCCGAGCAGGCTGCCGAGCAGATCCTCGAGGCCGAGGCTGTCGGCCTGGTTGGCGGGCGCTGCCTGGGCGGCGCCGTGTTGCCTGGCGATGAAGCCGGCGACCAGCATCGCCAGCATCGGCAGCATCTTCTTCAGCAGCGAGACATCGAGCCCGGACTGGGTGGACGCATGCTGCGCCACCGTGCGGCTGACATCCGGCGAACCGAAGATCTGCCCCAGCACGTCGTTGCCCCGCCCCAGGTCGGTGGCCCGCGGTGACAGCACTTCGTCGAGAAGGCCGCCGCCACCGAAGTTCTGCAGCAGTCCGCCGAGACCTTCGAGTCCCGTCGGTTGCGACTGGACCTGCCGCTTGAAGCCGCCGAGGATGGCCGGCAGCAGTGCCTCGGCGCCGCTGGCTGCCTGGGTCTCGCTGACGCCGAGTTCGCGCGCCATCGCCTCGATGCCGCCGATCTGCCGGAGGATGTCGTTCAGTTGCATGGGTGGGGGTTCCGTCGAGGGCGGTCGCAGCGGCTCAATCGAGCAGTTCCTTCGGCACGTTGCCGCCGTTGTCGGCGATCTTCTTCAGCACCGTCTTGTGCAGCCACATGTTCATCTGCGCCGAGTCGCCCATCAGGTCGGCCGGACAGCCCAGCTCGGTGGCCAGCTCCTTGCGCGCGGCGTAGCTGCTGTCGATGTCGAGCAGCTTGAGCAGGTCGACGATCGAGGTCTTCCAGTTCAGTTTCTGAGGACTGGCGGCGGCCAGCTTCTCGAGTTGGGCGACCACGTCGACCACCGGAATTGCTACCGGCGCCGGCGGTGCCGACGGTGCGGGAGCGGGCTGCGGCGCCGCCGCTGGCGCAGGCACGGCGGCGGGCTGTGCCTGCGCCGACTTGAGTCCGAGCTTTTCGAGGATTGAGCTGAAGAATCCCATGGTATCTCCTGGTCGAGGGTGACGGTGGGGCCGGGGTATGCGGCAACCTTCCGGCCTGTGCGCGCGAGTCGGCGCGACGGATGTTCGCCCGTACCTCCAGGCGCCGGCGATCCGCAAACCGAACACGACGCGTTTGCGGGCGGGTCAGCCGCCCAGCACGACCGCGTCGGGAATCTCGTAGCGTTCGTTACCGATGCGGATCAGGTGCAGGTCGCGCTCCCTGGTGGCGCGGAACTCCGGGTCGCCGTCAGCCTGGCTGGTATCGGCGCCGATCGGCCTGCCCATCCGGAAAAAGATCGTGCGCTTGCGGCCATCGGCATGGGTGACGACCACCGTGGCGTAGCCGCCGCCGGCGCGGGCCACGCCGAACTTGCACTCGCCCATCGGCTGGCCGGCGTACTGGGCGCAGGGAAGGGGTCCCGTGGCATCGAACTTCCTCTGGCCGGCGCGCAGCGCCGAGTCGTCGGGGCCGGTCCGGGCCGTTCCGTCGGGTGAGATCGCGGGCTTCAGGTATTCCAGGCTCACGTACCCGCGCGGGCCGCCGCCGAGCGGCTGCACGTCGCACCAGAGGCCATCGCCGACGCGCCGGCAGCCGCCGAGGTTGTCGAGGATCGTGCCGGGCGCGAAGCGACCAACGACGCGCGCCGTGGAGGAGGGCTGTTCGCGCAGGTTCAGCGCGCCCGATGTGCCGGCGACCTCCCAGTTGCGCGGCCCACCGTCTTCGGGTGCGGCCGGCGCGCTCGCCGCCGGCGACGCTGCCGCGTCCGGCTCCCAGGCGTAGATGCCGGCGTCGGCCATCAGGCTGAGATACAGGCGGCCGTCCTTGAGCAGGTAGCCACGGACGTAGCGGGAGTCCGCGGCGATGCGCTCGTCCATGGTCGGCGCCGGACACAGGGCACGCGTGGTCGCCAGCGGGCCGAACTCGAAGCGGCCGCTCGCGCCGTCCGCGCCCGGCTCGGCCGTCCAGTTGCCGGTGGCCCGGTTGCAGTTCAGCTGCATCGTCACGGTGCCGTCGGCGTTCAGCTGCATGACGTACTGCGACGGATCGTGCGGCCGAAGCCTGCCGATGGCGTTGTCCATGGACTGGAACTCCACCAGGCGCCAACGCGTGTTGGCCAGCGCGCCGATTGCCGCTGGACCGGCCGGTCCGGCGCTGTCAGGCGCGCGGAACGACACGATCTCGCACTCGCTGAACGACTTGTCCCGGGCGGTGAAGGTCACGCGCGGCGGCTGGTTGCCGCGCGGGGTGATGTCGACGTAGACGCCACCCGACCGCGCGGTGACCTGACCGTCCGGCCGCGCGATGGTTCTGGCCGCCTTGCCGTCGACGTACACGCGGCCCCGGGTGTCGGAATCCACCGACGGCCCGTTCGGGCACCTGGCGGCGAAGATCGGCACGCCGGCGCTGGCGGTGCCGGCTGCCAGCGCGGCCGCGATGGCGAAGCAGGATCTGGTCAGGTCGATCATCGGATTGAAATCCAGAAGCGGATGGCGTGCGGCGGACTGCGCGGCCGAATCGCGGCGGTCGGGGAGGGAGGTACCGTAGCTTCAGGTGCAAGGCTGGCGATGCCTGCACGTGACCACAAGCCGAAAAGCGAAAGCGCGACCGCGACGACGAACCGGGCTCGCAGGTTCATCAGGCGGTGCGGCGCGTGCCCCGGTCGTCAGGCGCTGCAGGTCAGCAGTGAGGGCGCGCCGGCGCCGGCGGCGCGGTCGACATCCGGATCGGTGCGCGGGTCACCTTGCCGCCGGCCGCAACCCGCTCAGCGTCCATGTTCGTGCGTACACGTGATCGCCGGCCCGCTCATCGGCAGCAGGCGGATCGACGGCCCGGCGACGGTGAAGGCAACGTAGGGTGTCCAGGCGCTGCCGGGTTGCAGCGGCGTTGCCGCAGCGAGCACACGCGCATCGTCGCTCTCGATCGCCAGGGCCCCCGTGGCGGGCGCGCGGACGCGGACGATCGATCCGCCCCACGGCGCGTCGGGACAGGTTGCCGCCGCGGCCGCGCGCCGTGGACGGGACGCGACCAGGCGCAGCGCCTCCAGCACGGCGATGCGCTCGCGGTAGGCGTCCCGCAGGCAGTCCGCGTGGTGATCGGTGAAGGCGCACAGGCTGCGTCGCTTGAACCAGGTCTGCTGCGGCTCGACCCACGCCTCCGGCGCGACGACGGCCGCGAAGTCCAGCGCCGCCCATGCGTCATGCATCCGGGCATCGAG
>CAYLZU010000099.1:0-10153 GCA_964388005.1 uncultured Burkholderiaceae bacterium | reverse complement strand
CATCGCCCACATGCTGCTCGGCATGACGATCTTCCTGCTGTTCCCGTTCAGCCGGCTGGTGCACGTGTGGAGCGGCTTCGCTTCGGTGGCCTACCTGTTCCGGCCGTACCAGATCGTGCGTTCGCGGCGGCTGAACGTGCCGGCCGGGCAGAACCAACCGGAGAGCGCGGCGTGAAGCGGCGGCACGACGAGGCTGCGAAGACATCGTCGCGCGCGGCCTGAGGTCGCGCCGGGCAGCGGACCCGAAAAGAGCCTTACGGCGGGCAGCGCATGGGCGAGTTCGACACGCGCAGCGGACTCATTCACAGCCTCGAAGTCGAGGCGGCACCACGGGTCAACGACGTGCCGCTTCTGAGCCCCGGCGAGACCCTGGCGCCGGCCGAACTTCGCCAGCGCGCCTGCACCGAACTGCTGCGGCAGGCGGCGATCCGCGAAGGCCTGCTCGCCGCCGACGATCCGCCGCCGGTCGCCGGCGCGATCAGCGAAGCCGCGACCGCGGCGATCGAGGCCCTGCTCGACCGCGAACTGGCGGTGCCCGAGCCGGACGAGGACGCCTGCCGGCGCCACTTTGCCGCCCATGCCGCGCGCTACACGGTCGGCGAGCGGGCGCGGCTGCGGCACATCCTGTTCGCGGTCACGCCGGGGGTCGATCTCGACGCGCTCAGAAGGCGCGCCGAAGCCTGCCTGATCGACCTGCGCGCCCGCGGCCGCGACGAGGCGGCGAGCGCCGATGACCGCTTCGCCGCCGCCGCGCGCGAACTGTCCAACTGTCCCAGCGGCGCCGACGGCGGCGCGCTCGGCTGGCTCACCGCCGCCGACTGCGCGCCGGAGTTCGCGCGCGAGGTCTTCGGCCAGGCGGCGGTCGGCGTGCTGCCGCGGCTCGTGCGCAGCCGCTTCGGCCTGCACGTGATCGAAGTGCTCGAGCGCGAGGCCGGCGCCTCGCCGCCGTTCGAGCAGGTGCGCGCGGCGGTGGCACAGTCGTTGCGCCAGCAGGCCTTCGCCACCGCGCTGCGCCAGTACCTGCAGGTGCTGGCCGCCGATGCGCGGCTGGCTGGCGTCTCGCTGGAGCAGGCCGACACGCCGCTGGTGCAGTAGGCCGACGGGGCGAACCGATGCCGGACCGCGACGAACTGCTGGCGCGGCTGTCGCGGTTCGAGAAGCAGTTCTTCCCGCGCTACGAGAAGAGCTATCGGCGGCTGGTCGAGGAAGGGCAGCATCCGAAGACGCTGTTCATCGGCTGCTCGGATTCGCGCATCGTGCCCTACGCGCTGATGGACTGCGGGCCGGGGGACCTGTTCATCGCCCGCAACGTCGGCAACCT
This sequence comes from uncultured Burkholderiaceae bacterium, assembly GCA_964388005.1. GTDB lineage: Bacteria > Pseudomonadota > Gammaproteobacteria > Burkholderiales > Burkholderiaceae_F > JADJWR01. The sequence continues at coordinate 8,832 of CAYLZU010000099.1, read as the reverse complement.
GGTGCCGCCGTGGGACATGTCGGCCGGCTTTCACGGCACCGCGGCGGCGATCGAGTTCGCGGTGCTGCAGTTGGCGGTGCAGAACATCATCGTCTGCGGCCACAGCCACTGCGGCGCCATCCGCGGCCTGTACGAAGAGCCGCCGGAGGAAGCGCGGCACCTGCGCGCCTGGCTCGAACTGGCGCGCGACGCCGCGCTCCCGGTACGCGAGTCCGCCGAGGCGTTGCGCCGCGTCGAGCAACGCTCGATCGTGATCCAGCTCGAGCGGCTGATGAGCTATTCGATGGTCGCCAGCCGCGTCCAGGCGGGCGAGCTGTTCCTGCACGGCTGGTACTACGTCATCGAGGACGGCCAGGTGCTGGTGCTCGATGCCGAGCGCGGGAGCTTCGAGCCGCTGCAGCGGCAGGCGCTCGCCTCGTCCGCGCCGCCGGCAGCGACGCCGACCGGGATCGACGCCGGGCACTGGGCGCGGTTCGGCGCCGCGCCCTGACGAGCGGCCCGCGAATGGCTCGCTGCGGCATACTGGCGCAGCAGTCCCTCGACCGCCGACCATGCCCGCCGCCACGCCGAGCGCCGAAGCCTTCGTCGCCAACCTGCCGCTGTTCAAGGAACTGTCGGAGGAGCAGCGCGCGCGCATCGCCGCGGCAGTACGCGTGCTGCGCCTGAGCCGGGGCGAGGCTCTCTTCCACCGCGGCGATCCGGTGGCCGGCACGTACATCGTCGGCTACGGCCGCGTCAAGCTGTCGTTCGTGTCGCCGTCGGGCGTCGAGAAGGTGATCGAGATCATCGAGCCCGGCCAGAGCTTTGGCGAAGCGGTGATGTTCCTCGACCTGCCGCACGTGGTGACCGCGCAGGCGCTGGCCGACAGCCTGCTGCTGCTGGTCCCCAAGGAAATCCTGTTCGAGAACATCGACAACGACCCCGGCTTCGCCCGTCGCATGCTCGCCGGCCTGTCGCGGCGGCTGCACCAGCTGGTCGCCGACGTCGAGTCGTACTCGACGCGCTCGGGCACCGAGCGGCTGATCGGCTACCTTTTGCACGATTGCGTTGGCAAGGGCGACGAGGCGACGGGCGACCTGCAAGGCAGCATCGACATCGAACTGCCGGTAGCCAAGGGCGTGATCGCCTCGCGCCTGAACCTGACGCAGGAGCATCTGTCGCGCATCCTGCACGACCTGTCGGCGCTCGGGCTGATCGAGGTGCACGGCCGCCGCATCCACGTGCGCGACCTCGAGCGGCTGCGTCGGCACGCCCGCTGAAAGGTCAGTCCTCGCCGCCGGCGCCGCGCTCGCAGATGTCGATCTCGTAGGCGCCGTCGTCGCGCGCCATGGTGAACCACGCATAGCCGTTGCGGGCCAGCACGTTGTACAGCGGCAGCGGCTCGCGGCCGACGATCAGCCGGATGCGCTCGCCTTTGGGAAGGTTGCACAGCGCTTCCATCACGGCCTCGAAGGGCCGCGGTGGCTCCCAGCTGCGGGCGTCGAGAACGATCATCGGTGGTTCCTCGGGCGGGGCGGCCGGACGGTCTTCCTGTCCTCTGGGCGCAGTGTCGCCGAGTCCGTAAGGGCGCGCCCATGATGCGTGCTAACCGACTGGCACGGCGCGGCAGCGCCTGCCCGCGCCTTGACCCCGCTCAAGGTCCGGGCCGGCCCGGCCGGCGACACTGCGCTGTTCTGCGGCTGCAGTCCGACGCCCGACGCGACCGTCTGCCGCTGCCCGCTGCGCCACCGGGAACCTCGCCATGAGCCTGCACGAACTGCCGCCGCTGCGACTCGCCGGAAGAACGCTCAAGCCGATCGTCCAGGGCGGAATGGGCGTGGGCGTCTCCGCCCATCGCCTCGCCGGGACCGTGGCGGCGAACAACGCCGTCGGCACCATCGCCTCGGTCGACCTGCGCCGGCACCATCCCGATCTGATGGCGCGCACCACCAACATTGGCACCGACCGCGCCAAGGCGGCGATCGACGCCGCCAATCTCGAGGCGCTCGACCGCGAGATCGGCGCCGCGAAGCGCATCGCAGCCGGCGCCGGCCTTCTCGCAGTCAACGTCATGCGCGCGGTCGCTGAATACGCGGCCTACGTGCGCCAGGCCTGCGCCAGCGGCATCGATGCAATCGTCGTCGGCGCCGGCCTGCCGCTCGACTTGCCTGAACTCGCGGTTGACCATCCGAAAGTGGCGCTGGTGCCGATCCTGTCCGACCTGCGCGGCATCGCGCTGATCCTGAAGAAGTGGGAGCGCAAGGGAAGGCTTCCCGACGCGATCGTGGTCGAGCATCCGAAGCACGCCGGCGGCCACCTCGGCGCGGCGCGGATCGAGGACCTCGACGATCCGCGCTTCGAGTTCGAGCAGGTACTGCCGCAGGCGCGGGCGCTTCTGCGCGCGCACGGCGCCGAGCAGACTCCGCTGATCCCGGCCGGCGGCATCAACACGCCGCAGCGGGTGCGGGAGCTCTTCGACCTCGGCGCCTCGGCGGTGCAGGTCGGCACCGCCTTCGCGGTGACCGAGGAAGGCGACGCCCACCCCGACTTCAAGCGCGTGCTCGCCGAGGCCCGGCCGGAGGACATCGTCGAGTTCGTCAGCGTCGCCGGCCTGCCGGCGCGCGCCGTGCGCACGCCGTGGCTGCAGAACTACCTGCGGCTGCTGCCCAAACTGCAGGCCAAGGCCGCGGCGCGTGGCCCGAAGCGCTGCACGATGGTCTTCGACTGCCTGGCGCAGTGCGGCCTGCGCGACGGCATCGCCAGGATCGGCCAGTTCTGCATCGATCATCAGCTCGCCTCGGCGCTGCGCGGCGACGTCGCGAGCGGGCTGTTCTTCCGCGGCGACGGCAGGCTGCCCTTCGGAACCCAGATCCGGCCGGTGCGCGAGCTGATCGCCTACCTGCTCGGCGAAACCGAAGCGGCGCCGTCGCCGGCAGCCGAGCAATCGGCACTCGTACCGGCCTGAGCGCGGCTCAGCGGCCGGCAGGCCGCGTCGAGCGGTGTCGCTTTACGACGCGCTGAAGTGGCTGCACGTGGCGGCGGTCGTCGCCAGCGGCGCCGGTTTCCTGGCGCGCGGTGCGCTGATGCTGGCCGGATCGCCCTTGCTGACCGCGCGCTTCGTGTGCGTCGCGCCGCACGTCGTCGACACCGTGCTGCTCGCCGCCGCGGTGGCGATGGCGGTGCTGGCGCGTCTGTCTCCGCTGGCCCATCCCTGGCTGGCGGCGAAGATCGCCGGGTTGCTCGTCTACATCGTGCTCGGCTCGGTGGCGCTGCGTGTCGGGCGCAGCCGGCGGGCGCGAGTCGCGGCGCTGGCGGGCGCGATCCTCGTCTTCGCCTACATCGCCGGCACTGCGGTGCGGCGAGACCCGCTGTGGCTGCTGCCGGTCGGCTCCTGACACCCGTTGCGGCGGCGCCGCGTTGACGCAGGTCAAGGCAAACCCTCATCGGTATTGCGCATCGTTGCGCCGTCGATCACAAATCAGCGCTTAAGACCGCGACCGTCGCTCGATCCGGACCGCGGCAGGGAGGATGGGGTGTCGATCATCGATTTCCGCATGCCGGCCGCGGGGTTCGACCAGCCGCTCGAGCTGTGGCTGGCCTGTCACGACCGCGTCCGCCGCATGACCGGCCTGCTGGAGCGGCTGCGCGAGCATGTCGCGATCATGGGCGCGGACGACGCCGCCCGCGTCACCGCGACCACCATCCGCCGCTACTTCACCGAGGCGGCGCCGCGGCACCACCAGGACGAAGAGATCGACCTGTTCCCGCTGCTGCGCCGGCGCCTGCCCGAGACGGCGCCCGGGCGGGCGGCGGAAGTCAATGCGGCGGTCGATCGGCTCGAAGCCGACCATGTCGCCCTCGGAGCGGTTTGGGGCCGCCTGCTGCCGGTGCTGGAGGCGATCGAACGCGGCGAGGCGGCAGCGCTCGATGACGAGGACGTGCGCGTCTTCGCCAACGGTTACCGCGGTCACTGCGAGGTCGAGGACACGATCATCGCCGAGGCGCTGCGGCTCTGCCTGGCCGACGCCGATCTCGACGCGCTCGGACAGAGCATGGCCGAGCGCCGCGGCGTCGACTGGACCCACCTGCACAGCAGCCGCAACGGCGGCGGATAGAACGCCGCGGAAGACAGGGCGCCGCAATGACCGAACTGCTCGACTTCTCGATTCCCGCCGGCGGCTTCGGCGGTCCGGTCGCGCTCTGGCTGGCGTGCCATCAACGCCTGGAGGGCGTGTGCGGCCTGTTGCGGCGGTTCGGCGCCCACGTCGCCGACTTCGGCACCGACGAAGCCTCGCGCGTGGCCGCAGAAGGCCTGCGGCGCTACTTCAACGTCGCCGCGGCGAGGCACGAGGATGACGAGAACCTCGACCTTTTCCCGCGCACGCTCGAACGCTTGAAGGGCCGCAAGCGCGCGACCGTGCGGTCATTGATGCAGCGGCTGCAGGACGATCACGTCGCCGCCGCAAGACTGTGGAGGCCGCTGGACGAGCAGCTGGCCGAAGTGCAGCGCGGCGGACGCGCAAGTCCCGATCAGGATGCGATCGGCACGCTGGTCGAGCAGTTCCTCGGGCACCGCCGGGCCGAGGAGGAAGCGCTGCTCGCCGTCATCCGATCGGCACTGCTGCCCGAGGATCTCACTGAGATCGGCGAGGCGATGGCGGCGCGCCGCGGACTGACCTGGAAGCAGTTGAACGCCGGTTCGCTGTAACGCGGCCGGAGTTCAGCCGGCCGGCGACGAGCGCAGGCCGTAGACCTTGCCGTCGGAGAACAGGTACTCGACCCGCAGCAGGCGGCCGCCGCCGATCTTCGGCGCGATGTAGCCGATGACCTCGATCCGGTCGCCGGCTCTCAGCTCGCGCACGCCCCAGGCGTTCATGCGGAACAGCGGCGCGAACTCGATCGTCCACTCGCCGGCCGCCGCCTCGGGCAACCGCGTCCTGGCCAGGATCGCGGCACCGTCGACGTTCTGGCTTTGCGCCGGCATGCTGCGGCCGGCGAGGTCGGCCGGCAGCTTCAGCGCCGCCTCGACGGTGATCACCACCTCGGCGTGGGGATTGGCCCAGCGCACCGTCTTCACCCGGCCTTCGAGGTACACGGGCTTTTCCTGGTCGAAGCTCGACCAGCCGTGATGGGCCAGCGCGGCGGCGGGCGCGGCAGCGGCCGCGAGCAGCAGGATTCTTCGCTTCATCGTCGTGATCCTCAAAGGTAGGCGATCAGGCGGCCGCAGGTCAGCACCGAAAGCCACAGCGCCAGCGATGTCGCCGCCTGCAGCCGCGCGGCCGGGTCCTGCCGGCGCACGCCGCCCCGCGCATGAAAGACGATCGCGTTGATCCCGGCGATCAGGATCATCACCAGCTTGACCCGGAACGCGGGATGGGCGGCGAATTCGCTGGCGCCGGAGATGAACAGCAGTGCCCCCGAGGTCGCCGCGCAGGCGAAGGCGGTGATCGAGGTCCCGAGCGCCAGCCGCGCCAGCGGCACCGCCTGGATCGAACGCGCCAGGCCGAAGAGGCGCAGTTCGAACACCAGCAGGCTGCCGATCAGCACGCCGAAGCTGGCAATGTGGATCGTCTCCAGCGCCGGGTAGGCCCAGACCGAACGGCGGATGGCGTCGGCCAGGGCGAGCTGCTCGATCGACGCCAGCATTCGAGCGCGCCTTGCTCCTGCTCGTCACACCAACGACTTGCAGGCCATCGGATGGCGCGCGCCTTCCCACGCCGCGCCCTTTGCGCCGGCATCGGGACAAAGTATCAGCACCCATCGGCCCATCGGATCGGTCTCGTGGCGAGCAGCCAAAGCCGCGAAGTGCGCCGCCGGCTCGATTCTCGGCACCAGGCCTCCGAAGTGTGCCGGGTCGGACTTCGTGCGGTGCAAGTACACACGGCGGACAGCGACACGCTCACCGGGCCCAGCCGGCTGGCCGATCGCATCGCGGGAAATCTCGTCGAGCAACCGCATGACGAACATTGGGGTCTTCTTCGCCGGCATCCGACGCTGCTTGTGCAGGCACTACCGCAATGATGACGACAAGCGGCCCGCCCAACAACCGGACCGACGGGCGTCGGGCCAGCGCCTCGCGCATCACCACATGCCTCGTCGAGCCACTTCGGTCAGCCCGATCGCAGCACGCGAGCCATCGACCGAGCGCCGTCCTCGCGGAACCGTTCGAGGACCAACGGGCCGGCGCGCGAACGCGGTCTCGGCGAAGGGGGTAGCTTGGGGGATCCACTGCGAACCCGAACGCCGGGCCGCCGCAAGCTCGCGGCCTGGAACAGCCGCAGGGCAGCAAATCTTTCGCTTCCGAATGGTCCTGCCTATCGGCCCGCGGACCAGTAGCCGGGCCGGCGGGTATGGGCAACGGCGACGATCTGGATCGCGGGCGCCGCGATGCGGTAGACGATCGCATAGGGAAACTGCTGCATCACGAGGCGACGTTTGCCGGCTTCGTAGCTCGGCCAGCGCAGCGGCGCCTCGGCGATGAGGACAAGGGATCGATCGAGCTCTTCGGAGAAGGCATCGCCGGCGGCCGGGCTCCGTTCGAGATACCAGCGCCGCGCCTCGACAGCCTCGGCCAGCGCCTGACGGCTGAACCGAATCGCGTACCGCGCCATCAACCGCGCAGGATCTCGGCGCGCGCCTGCTCCCAGGGAATGGTCGACGCACCGGCATCGAGTTCGGCCACCCGCCGCGCGACCTCCGCGCGCCAGGCCGCATCGATGTCCGGATCCATCGGCGGTTCGAGGCTGCGCAGCAACGAGTCGGCCAGCGCCGCGCGTTCCTCGGCGGGCAGCTTCAGCGCCTGCTCCAGCAGCTTGTTCGGCAACTCGCCCATCGCCACAAGTCTACGCCCGGCCACGCCGCGCAACGCAGGCCGGAGCGCCTGCCCGGCGCGGCCCACAATCGCTGCGCGGCGCAGGAGATTCCGACCCTGTCGGCAAGCTGTCCGCAAACCCGACTCGCTCGGGTTCAGTCAGCCCTGCGGACCCCGTCCGCTGCCGCCGCGCCTTCGAAGTTCCGCCGTTACCTCTTCCCGCCCAGCAGCGACCCGAGCACGCCGCGCAGCACCTGCCGCGCCACCGCCGAGCCGGCCGACCTCGCAGCGCTCTTCGCTGCGGCTTCGACGATGCCCTCGCGTCGCCCACCGCGCGGTCCGGTGGAGCCGAACAGGATGTCGCCGAGGCCGCCGAGCATGCCGCCGCTTCCCGCCTCCGCGGGTGCCGCGGCGCCCGGCTGCCCCTTGCCGGCCGGCGCGGCGGGCGCCGCTTCGGCGCGCTCCTTCAGCTTCTCGTATGCCGACTCGCGGTCGACCGACTTCTCGTAGACGCCCGCCACCAGCGAGCGGTTGATCAGCGCCCGTCGTTCGCTCGTCTCGATCGGCCCGATCTGCGAGGCCGGAGGGAACACCCACGCGCGCTCCGTGACGCCGGGCGTGCCCTTGGCGTCGAGCAGCGAGATCAGTGCCTCGCCGACGCCGAGTTCGAGGATCGCCCGCTCGATGTCGAGCCCGGGGTTCGGCCGCATCGTCTGCGCCACCGACTTGACCGCCTTCTGGTCGCGCGGCGTGAAGGCGCGCAGCGCGTGCTGCACGCGGTTGCCGAGCTGGCCGAGCACCTTCTCCGGAATGTCGAGCGGGTTCTGGGTGACGAAGTACACGCCGACGCCCTTGGAGCGGATCAGCCGCACCACCAGTTCGACCTTCTCGAGCAGCGCCTGCGGCGCGTCGTTGAACAGCAGGTGCGCTTCGTCGAAGAAGAACACCAGCTTGGGCTTCGGCAGGTCGCCGACCTCGGGCAGGTTCTCGAACAGCTCCGACAGCAGCCACAGCAGGAAGCCGGCATACAGCCGCGGGTTGTTCATCAGCTTGTCGGCGGCCAGCACGTTGACCACGCCCTTGCCGTCGGCGGTCTGCATCAGGTCGGCGATGTCGAGCATCGGCTCGCCGAAGAACTTCTCCGCGCCCTGCTCCTCGAGCTGCAGCAGGCCGCGCTGAATGGCCCCGATCGATGCCGGCGAGACGTTGCCGTACTGGGTCTTGACCTGCGCCGCGTTATCGCCGATCCACTGCACCATCGCCCGCAGGTCCTTCAGGTCCAGCAGCAGCAGGCCGTTGTCGTCGGCGATCTTAAACACCAGGGTCAGCACCCCGGACTGGGTCTCGTTGAGACCGAGCAGGCGCGCCAGCAGCAGCGGTCCCATGTCCGACACCGTGGCGCGCACCGGATGGCCGCCCTCGCCGAATACGTCCCAGAACACCACCGGGCTGGCGTAGGGTACGAAATCCGTCAGCCCCAGCAGATCGAGGCGCTGCTGAAGCTTGGGCGTGATCGACCCGGCCGCGCCCATGCCCGACAGGTCGCCCTTCACGTCCGCCATGAACACCGGCACGCCGATGTAGGAGAAGCGCTCCGCCAGGGATTGCAGCGTCACCGTCTTGCCGGTGCCGGTGGCGCCGGTGATCAGCCCGTGGCGGTTGGCCATCTGGGGCAACAGGGCTTGGAACTGATCGCCGGATTTGGCGACGTAGAGGGGATCGGCCATGGGCAGCACTCCGGCGCAGGTATAATTCGCGCCCGATTCTAAAGCAGGTTTCGAGGGAAATATGGCCGGTCATTCCAAGTGGGCCAACATCCAGCACCGCAAGGGGCGCCAGGACGAAAAGCGCGGCAAGATCTTTTCCCGGCTGGCCAAGGAGATCACCGTCGCGGCCAAGATGGGCGGCGGCGATCCTGGCTTCAATCCGCGGCTGCGGCTGGCGGTGGAGAAGGCCAAGGCGGTGAACATGCCGGCGGACAACATCGACCGCGCCATCAAGAAGGGCACCGGCGAACTCGAAGGCGTCAGCTACGAGGAGGT
>CAYLZU010000098.1:0-10153 GCA_964388005.1 uncultured Burkholderiaceae bacterium | reverse complement strand
CAGGACCCGCGCCTCGGTCGGGTGGAAGATCAGGTTGTCGAGGCGGAAGTCGCCATGCACGACGGCGGTCTCGTCGCCCGGCGGCACGTGCGCCGGCAACCAGTCGATCAGCCGGTCCATGGCCTCGATCGGCTCGGTCTCCGAGGCGCGGTACTGCCTGCTCCAGCGGCCGATCTGGCGCTCGAAGTAATTGCCGGCGCGGCCGTAGTCGGCCAGCCCCGCCGCCGCGGGGTCGACCAGATGCAGCGCGGCGATGACGCGGTTCATCTCGTCGTAGACGGCGCCGCGCTGCGCGGGCGTCAGGCCCGGCAGCGACGGATCCCACAGCACCCGGCCGTCGACGTGCGTCATCACGAAAAAGGCGCGGCCGATCACCGACTCGTCCTCGCACAGCAGCAGAACCTCGGGCACCGGCACGCCCTGCGACGCCAGCGCCCGCATGACGCGGAATTCGCGTTCGATCGCGTGCGCCGACGGCAGCAGTTTCGCCGCCGGTCCCGGCTTGCTGCGCATGACGTAGGAGCGGCCGGGTGTCGCCAGCAGGTAGGTCGGATTCGACTGGCCGCCCTGGAACTGCTTGACCTCCAGCGGCCCGGCGAAGCCGGGCAGGGCGGCTTCGAGATAACGCCGCAGGCGCTCGACGTCGAAGCGGTGCCTTTCGGTGACCTCTCGCAGCGCGGTCACTTCTCCTCCTCGATGGCGCTGTCGACGCGGCGCCGAAGGTACTCCCGCAGCAGGTGTTCCATCGTCGAGGCGCGGGTGTCCGTCCGCAGCGGTTCGAGCGGGCAGTAGTTCACGACCCGCACGACGGTCTGCGCCGGCACCGGACCGATGTCGACGATGTTCACGCATCCGGGATCCTGGGCCAGCCCACCGAGGAAGGTCGGTTCGCCGGTCAGGAACCACGACAGCAGCGCCCGATTGACGCCGCCGTGCGCGACCAGCAGCGCCGTGTCCCAGTCGCCCTCGGCCAGCAGGCCGTGCAGCGCCGGCAGGACGCGGTCGACCATGGCGCCGATCGTTTCGCCGCCGAGAAAGCGGGTCGCCAGCGGCACCGCGCCCTCGAAGGGGACGATGAATGCCTGCCGCAGCTCGTCCTGCGGGATGTCGGCCAGGCGGCCGGGGCGGATCTCCTCCAGCCGCGGTTCATGCTCGATGGCGATCGTCGATCCCATGGCCTCGAGCACGTGCTCGGCGGTACTGCGCGTCCGCGGAAGGCCGCTCGACCAGGCGCGGTCAACGATGACGCCGGCGCTGGTGAACAGGCGGCCGACGGCGCGAGCCTGCGCCACGCCGGTCGCGGTCAGCGTCACCTCCGCGGGCGGCAATGGCCTGCCCTCGGCGGTGAAGTACTCGACCTCGCCGTGACGCATGAGCAGCAGCCGCCGCCGGGGAATCATCGATTCGCCTCAGCCGCGGTGCGGGTGGCGAGCACGGCGGCGATGTGGTTCGCGTCCAGCCCCAGTTCGGCCAGCAACTCGCGGGTGTGCTCGCCGGCTCGCGGGGCGCCGTCGTCGGCGATGCCGTGGCCGTCGATGGCTGCCAGCGGGCCGACCGCGGTGACGCCGCCGCGCCGGTGCACCAGCCCCCGGGCGTGGTGATGCGGGTGCGCCAGCGCCTCGGCCGGGGTCAATACGGGCGTCACGCAGGCGTCGACCGCGGCGAACAGGTCCTCCCACTCGCGGCGGCTCTTCTCCCCGATGCGGGCCTGCACCCGCGCCGCCACCTCATCGGAGGCGGCGCTTCCCGGCTTCAGGCCAAGCGCCCAGTGCGCCCCGCGCAGGTGCGCCAGGCCCGCCGCGTCGCAGAACGCCTGCCAGAACTTCAGCTCGAGGGCGCCGACGGCGAGGTGCCTGCCGTCGGCGGTCTCGTAGATCCGGTAGCACGGGGCGCCGCCGGTGAGCAGCGTCCGCCCCGCCACCGGCACTTCACCGGCATCGAGGTCGCCGTGGGGAAAGATGTGATGCGCCAGCAGGCCGTCGGTCATGGCCGCGTCGACGCGGCTGCCGCGTCCGGTTCTCTGCGCCGCGAGCAGCGCCGCCAGCAGCGCCGACAGCGCCGTCAGCGTGCCGCCGAGCAGGTCGCCGATCTGCAGGTTGGGGATTGCCGGCCTGCCGTCGGCGCGGATCTGGTCGAGCACGCCGGTCATGGCGCAGTAGTTCAGATCGTGGCCCGCCCTCGTCGCCAGCGGGCCGCTCTGGCCGTAACCGGTCAACGAGCAGAACACCAGCTTCGGATTGCGCGCCCGCAGCGCCTCCCAGCCGAGGCCGAGACGATCCATCACTCCGGGACGGAAGCCCTCGACCAGCGCATCGGCCCGCTCCGCCATCCGCAGCAGCAGGTCGCGGCCCTGCGGCTGCTTCAGGTCGAGCCGGATCGACCGCTTGCCGCGGTTGACGTTCTCGAACGCGGCATTGACCTCGTTGCCGTCGGCGTCGCGCGCCAGCGGCGGAAAGCCGCGCATGTAGTCGCCGTCGCCGGTGTCCTCGACCTTGACGACGTCGGCGCCGAGGTCGGCGAGGTGCATCGACAGCGCCGGACCGGGCAGCAGGCGGGTCAGGTCGAGGACGCGGATGCCGTCCAGCGGCTTGTTCAATGGATGGCCTCCAGTTCGCCGTGCAGCGCCAGCCAGCGCGATTCGAGCTGCTCCAGCCGCCCGGCAAGGGCGCCGCGCGATTTCAGTGCCGCCGCGACGTCGTCGGCGCCGCCATTGTAGAAATCCGGCTGCGCCAGGCGGGCGTCGAGGTCGCGCAACTCGGTGCTCAGGCGGGCGATCTCGTCCTCCAGGCGTTCGATCTTCTGCTGCACCGGCCGGCGGGCGTCGGCCAGGCGCTGGCGCTCGCGCGCGGCCTCGCGCCGTTCTTCGCGACGGCTGGCGCCTTCTCCGGCGGGCCGCTCGTCCCGGTCCTTCGCCATCCGCCGGCTCGCCAGCACCAGCGCCGAGTACTCGTCGAGGTCGCCCTCGAACCGCGCCACGCGGCCGTCGTGCACCAGCCACAGCTGGTCGGTCGCCGCGCGCAGCAGGTGGCGGTCGTGCGAGACCAGCAGCAGCGCGCCGCCGTAGGACGACAGCGCCATCGTCAGCGCCTCGCGCGTCTCCATGTCGAGGTGATTGGTCGGTTCGTCGAGCAGCAGCAGATTCGGCCTTCGCCACGCCAGCAGCGCCAGCGCGCAGCGCGCCTTCTCGCCGCCGGACATCGGCCCGACCGGGCTCGCCACCAGGTCGCCGCCGAAGCGGAACTGGCCGAGGAAGTTGCGCAGTTCCTGCTCGCGCGCCTGCGGCTCGGTCGCCGCCGCCAGCCGCCGCAGGTGCTCCAGCGGCGTCTCGTCGGGCCGCAGCTGGTCGAGCTGGTGCTGGGCAAAGTAGCCGATCTCCAGGCCGTTGCCGCGGCGCAGTTCGCCGGCGGCGGGCGGCAGGTCGCCGGCGATGCTCTTCACCAGCGTCGACTTGCCGGCGCCGTTGACGCCGAGCACGCCGATCCGGTCGCCGGAGCGGATGAGGAAGTTGACGCCGTCGAGGATCGTCCGCGGCCCGTACGCCAGCCGCAGGTCCTCGGCGTCGAGCAGGCGCTCGGGCAGCCGCCGTGGTTCCGGAAACTCGAAGCGCCAGTCGCGGCCGGCCCGCGCCGGTTCCACCGCCACCAGTCGTTCCAGCATCCGGATCCGGCTCTGCGCCTGCCGTGCCTTGGTCGCCTTGGCGCGGAAGCGGTCGATGAAGCTCTGCAGATGCGCCGCCGTGCGCGCGTAGGACTTCGCCGCCGCGTCCTGCTGCCGTTGCTGTTCGGCCCAGGCGAGCTCGAAGGCGCTGTAGTTGCCGGCAAAGCGGCGGATCATGCCGTCGGCGATGTGCCAGGTGACATTGGTGCAGCGGTCCAGGAACTCGCGGTCGTGGGAGATGATCAGCACCGTCGCCGGCTGCCGCTTCAGCCAGGCTTCGAGCCAGATCACCGAGTCGAGGTCGAGGTGATTGGTCGGCTCGTCGAGCAGCAGCAGGTCGGCCGGGCGCATCAGCGCCCGCGCCAGCGCCAGCCGGTTGCGCCAGCCGCCGGAGAACTCGGAAACCCTGCGCCCGAGGTCGGCCTGCGCGAAGCCGAGGCCGGCCAGTACCGCCGCTGCCTGGGCGGCGACCGCGCCCTCGTTCAGTTCGACCAGATGCGCGTGCGCGTGCGACAGCCGCAGGTCGTCGTGCGCCGCTTCGGCGGCGGCCAGTTCGGCCCGCGCCGCCGTCAGCGGCGCGTGGCCGGCGAGCACGTAGTCGAGCGACGACTCGCCGCTGGCTTCGATGTCCTGCGCCACGTGGGCGATGCGCGTCGGAGGCGGCGCCTCGATGCGGCCCGACTCCGGCGCCAGTTCGCCGAGCAGCAGGGCGAACAGCGTCGACTTGCCGCTGCCGTTGGCGCCGGTCAGGCCGATGCGCTCGCCGGGCGGCGCCGTCAGGGAAACGTGCTGGTAGAGGATGCGGACGCCGCGCGCGGCCGCCACGTCGATGAGGCGCATTTCGGGTGCAACAGGGTGCCGACGGCGGACGGGGGACGTGGGACGGAACGCGACCGGTGACCGGTGGATGGTACCGGGAGGATCCTGCCCAACTCGGCGCGAGGACCGGCCTGGCGCGATGTCAACCGGTCACTGCTCGCCGTCAGGGCAGTTCTTCCTGCCGCGCCATGAACACCGTGTCATCGCCGTCGCTGGTGGTGAGCCAGGTCAGCGGCACGTCCTTCAGGACCGGCTCGGCGGCGGCGCGGCCGCCGCCGACTTCGACGAACAGCATGCCGCCGCGCTTCAGGTAGCTGCGCGCGCCGCGGACCACCCGGCGCACCACCGCCATGCCGTCCGGTCCGCCGGCCAGCGCCAGCTTCGGCTCGTGCTGGTACTCCCGCGGCAGCGCCGCCATCGACTCGTCGGTCACGTACGGCGGGTTGCACAGGATGATGTCGTAGCGCTTGGCCGGCAGGCTGGCGTACAGGTCGGATTGCAGCACGTGCACGCGGGCGCCCATGTGGTAGTCGGCGATGTTGCGCCTGGCCACCGCCAGCGCATCGGGCGAGATGTCGACGGCGTCGACCTGCGCGGCGGGAAAGACATCCGCGGCGATGATCGCCAGGCAGCCGGAGCCGGTGCACATGTCGAGCACGTCGGCCACCGCGGCCGCGTTCTGCACCCACGGCGTCAGGCCGTCCTTGAGCAGCTCGGCGATGAACGAGCGCGGCACGATGGCACGCTCGTCGACGTAGAAGCGATATCCCTGGAGCCAGGCCTCGCGCAGCACGTAGGCGGCGGGCATCCGCTTGCGCACCCGCTGGTCGATGGTCTGGATCAGCGAATTGATCTCGGCGTGGGTCAGGAAGGCGTCGAGGAACAGGTCGGCGCGGTCGACCGGCAGCTGCAGCGAGCGCAGCACCAGCAGCAGCGCCTCGTCGACGGCGTCGCCCTGGCCGTGGCCGAAGAAGACGCCGCCCTCGTTCATCCGCGTCACGGCCCAGCGCAGCACGTCACGGATGGTTCGCAGGTTGGCCTGGGCGTCGATGCTCATGACAGGTTCTCCGCCAGCAGGGTCTCGAGGGTGCGGCGGTAGACCTCCTTCAGCGGTTCGAGGTCGGCCACGCGGATGCACTCGTTGACCTTGTGGATCGTGGCATTGGGCGGCCCGAACTCGATCACCTGCGGGCACACCGCGGCGATGAACCGGCCGTCGGAAGTCCCGCCGGTCGTGGACAGATGGGTGCTGCGTCCCGTGACCGCCGCGATCGCCGCGGCGATCGCCTCCGACAGCCTTCCGGGTTCGGTCAGGAACGGCTGCGCGCCGACGGTCCAGACGAGTTCGAAGTCGAGCCGGTGCCGGCGCAGGATGTCCTCGATCCGCTGCATCAGCGCCGCCGCCGTCGACACCGGCGCGAAGCGCAGGTTGAAGTCGACCTCGCAGGCGCCGGGAATCACGTTCAGCGCGCCGGTGCCGGCGCGGACGTTGGAGATCTGGAAGGTCGTCGGCGGAAAGTGGGCGTTGCCGTGATCCCAGGTCTCGGCCGCCAGCTCGGCCAGCGCCGGCGCCGCCAGGTGCACCGGATTGCGGGCCAGGTGAGGGTAAGCGACGTGGCCCTGGATTCCGCGCACCAGCAGGCGCCCGGACAGCGAACCGCGGCGGCCGTTCTTGATCGTGTCGCCGAGGTGGTCGACCGAGGTCGGCTCGCCAACGACACAGTAGTCGATCGCCTCGTCGCGGGCCGTCAGGCGCTCGATCACCGCCACCGTGCCGTCGGTCGCCGGACCTTCCTCGTCGGAGGTCAGCAGCAGCGCGACCGAGCCGCGGTGCGATGGGTGGTCGCGGACGAACTCCGCCGCCGCGACCGCGAACGCCGCCACCGAGCTCTTCATGTCGGAGGCACCGCGACCGAACAGCAGGCCGTCGCGGATGGTCGGCTCGAACGGGTCGCTCGCCCACTCGGCGAGCGGCCCCGGCGGAACGACATCGGTATGACCGGCGAACACGACCGTCGGCCGCTGGCGGCCGTGGCGAAGCCACAGATTGGTGGTGCCGTTGCGGGCGATCGTTTCGGCGCGGAATCCGAGCGGCGCCAGCAGCGCCGCGATCAGGGGCTGGCAGCCGCCGTCATCGGGCGTGACCGATCGGCAGGCGATCAGTTGCTGGGCGAGTTCGAGCGTGGCTGACATGACTGGCCGGAATCGGGCGACCGAGCATAGTATCCGCGCGGAGCGATGGCGGCCGTGACCTTCTAGATGTGCAGGGTGAACTCCGAGAACGACGCCGATTCCGCTTCCTGCTTCGGTGCCGCCGGCGCTGTCGCCTGCGGCTTGCCGGCGTTGTTGATCAGCCACATCAGGTTGTTCTTCGAGTCCGCGGCGCCGAGGGCCTCGTCGCGGGTCACCAGGTCGCGCTGCAGCAGGTCGTACAGGCTCTGCTCGAACGACTGGCTGCCGGGCGCCAGGCTGCACTCCATCGCTTCCTTGATCGCCGGGACGTCGCCGTTTTCGACCAGGCTCGTCATGTGGCCGTTGTTCAGCAGGATTTCGACCGCCGGCAGCCGGCCGCCGCGCTTGGCCCGCACCAGCCGCTGCGACACGATCGCCTTCAGCGCGGCGGCGAGGTCCTGGAACAGCGCCTGCCGGGTCTCCGGCGTGTAGAAGCTGATGACCCGGTTCAGCGCGTGCGAGCTGTTGGTCGCGTGCATGGTGGCGACGACGAGATGGCCGCTCATCGCGTAGGCGAGCGCCGAGCCCATGGTTTCGCGGTCGCGGATCTCGCCGATGAACATCACGTCCGGGGCCTGCCGCATGGCGTTCTTCATCGCGATCTGCAGGCTGAGCGCATCCTGGCCGATCTCGCGCTGGTTGACGATCGACTTCTTGTTGCGGAACAGGAACTCGATCGGGTCCTCGAAGGTTAGGATGTGGCCGCTCATCAGCTCGTTGCGGTGGTCGAGCATCGAGGCAATGGTGGTCGACTTGCCGCTGCCGGCGGCGCCGACGACGAGGATCAGGCCGCGGCGCTCCAGCACCAGGTCCTTCAGCAGGTCGGGCAGCGTCAGGCTGTCCAGCCGCGGCACGTCGTGCGGAATGAAGCGGATCACCGCCGACACCGAACCCCGCTGCAGGAAGGCGCTCAGACGGAAGCTGCCGAGGCCGGAGACCGGCAGGCCGAGGTTCAGCTCGCGCTTGTCCTCGAGTTCGCGGAAGTGGGCGTCGGTCAGGCGCTCGGCGAGCAGGCCGACGACCTGCTCCGGCGTCAGCCGCTCCTGGTTGACGGGCACGCAGATGCCGTTGATCTTGATCGTGACCGGTGAGCCGACCGAGATGAACAGGTCCGAGGCGTTCTTCTCGGCGATCAGCTGGAACAGCTTTTCGAGCGCCATGGCGACTCCGATCGGGGAGCAGGTGTCGGTGATCGCCTAGCTTACGCAGGCCGTCCGGCAGGCGGAAGCGGCGCCCGTCGTGCGAACGGACGAATCCGAACTGCGCCCATCCGGCGGGCGTCAGCCGCCATCGGCAGCCAGCCGCAGCAGTTCGTTGATGCCGGTCTTGGCGCGAGTGCGGGCATCGACCTGCTTGACGATCACGGCGCAGTACAGATTGCAGTTGGCCGACGGCAGCGAGCCGGCGACGACGACCGATCCGGCCGGCACACGGCCATAGGTGATCTCGCCGGTTTCGCGGTTAAAGATCTTGGTGCTCTGGCCGATGAACACGCCCATGCCGAGCACCGAGTTCTCCTCGACGATCACGCCCTCGACCACTTCCGAGCGGGCGCCGATGAAGCAGTTGTCCTCGATGATGGTCGGATTCGCCTGCACCGGCTCGAGCACGCCGCCGATGCCGACGCCGCCGGACAGGTGAACGTTCTTGCCGATCTGGGCGCAGGAGCCGACCGTGGCCCAGGTGTCCACCATCGTGCCTTCGTCGACGTAGGCGCCGATGTTGACGTACGAGGGCATCAGCACCACGTTGCGGGCGATGTAGGCGCCGCGCCGGGCCACCGCCGGCGGCACGACGCGGACGCCGGCAGCGCGGAACTGCTCCTCGTCCCAGCCGGCGAACTTGGTCTCCACCTTGTCGTAGAAACGGAACGGATCGCCGGCACCGAAGACCATCGGGTGGTTGTCGGCGAGCCGGAACGACAGCAGCACCGCCTTCTTCGCCCACTGGTGCACGGTCCAGCGGCCGTCGCACTTCTCGGCCACCCGCAGCTCGCCGGCGTCGAGCCGGGCGAGGGTGTCCTCGACCGCGTCGCGGACCGGGCCGGTCGACGCCGGCCCCAGGCTGGCGCGGTTCTCCCACGCCTCGTCGATGATCTGTTGCGCTGACATAGGGTCCTCTGAGGAAGTCTGCTCGGATCCGGCCGGCCGGCGGTCACAGCGTGCGGCCGAACTCGGCGATGCGTCGGGCCGCCTCCATGACCTCGGCCTCCTCGGCCACCAGGGCGATGCGCACGAAGCCGCTGCCGGGGTTGGCGCCGTCGCGGGTGCGCGACAGGTAGCTGCCCGGCAGCACGGTGACGTTGTACTGCGCATGCAGCCTGCGGGCGAATTCCTCCTCGCCGATCGGCGTGCGCGCCCACAGGTAGAAGGCGGCCTCGGGCAGTTCGGTGCGCAGAACCTGCTGCACGACCGGGGTGGCGAGCCTGAACTTGGCGGCGTACCGGCGCCGGTTGTCGACCACGTGCGCCTCGTCGCGCCACGCGGCGGCGCTGGCGGCCTGCAACGCGGTGCCCATCGCCGTGCCGTGGTAGGTGCGATAGCGCAGGAAGCTCCCGAGCACGGTGGCGTCGCCGGCGACGAAGCCGGAACGCAGCCCCGGCGCGTTCGACCGCTTCGAAAGGCTGCCGAAGACGACCAGCCGCTCGAAGCCCCGCCTGCCGAGGGCGGTTGCCGCCTGCAGCCCGCCGAGCGGCGGCGACGCCTCGTCGAAGTAGATCTCCGAATAGCACTCGTCGCTGGCGATGACGAAGCCGTGACGGTCGGCCAGTTCGAACAGCTGGCGCCACTCGGGCAGCCGCATCACGCGGCCGTGGGGGTTGCCCGGCGTGCAGACGTAGACCAGCTGCACCTGCGCCCAGGTCCGGCCGTCGAGCGAGCCGAAGTCCATGCGGAAGCCGTTCTCCGGCGTGCACGGCAGGAACAGCGGCTCGGCGCCCGCCAGCAGGGTCGCGCCTTCGTAGATCTGATAGAAGGGGTTGGGGATGACCACCTTCGCCGGGCGGGTGCGGTCGACCACGGTCTGGGCGAAGGCGAACAGCGCCTCGCGCGAGCCGGCCACCGGGATGACCTGGGTCGCCGGATCGACCGCCGCCGCGAAGCGGCGCGCCAGCCAGGCGGCGATCGCCTGGCGCAGATCGTCGGTGCCGAGCGTCGCCGGGTAGCTCGACAGCGCCGGCAGCGCCGCCGTCAGCGCATCGATGATGAGCCGGGGCGTCGGATGCTTCGGCTCGCCGATCGACAGGTTGATGTGCGGCAGCGCCGGCGGCGGCGTGTTGCCGGCCAGCAGCGCGCGCAGCCGTTCGAACGGGTACGGCTGCAGACGGTCGAGGTCGGGGTTCAAGCGGCCCCCTTCGCGCTGCGCGCTGTCCCCCCGAGGGGGCGCGAGCCGGACACGGCGTCATGCCCTGCGGCATGACCCGTGCCTGCGAGCGGGCGAGCGCCTG
>CAYLZU010000097.1:0-10159 GCA_964388005.1 uncultured Burkholderiaceae bacterium | reverse complement strand
CCGTGCCGGAAGTCCAGGGTGGCCGAACGCTGCAGCGGCGGGTGGTCGAGGAGCGGCTGGTGTATGCGGAGTTCTTCGCGCTGAGCTGACCTGTCGTCGCGGTCGCCAGTCGCCGCGCCCTTCGCAGGCACCTGCCGGCATCGGCTCACCCGAGGGCGACGTCGACGCGATGCATTTGGCCGTCGTCGCCCACGCGACACCTTGATCGAGGCGTTCTTGGCGCGCACGGTCCAGATCGACCTGCGCGACGCCGCCAGGGATAACGACCCTGATGTCGTCGTTGCTCGCTCCGCAGCAATGACGGATCCGAAAGCCGGGCCAGCCCCGGTCGACGATCTCTGGGTCCATGGCGCGCCCGTCGGCGAAGCAAAGGCACAGCGCCACTGGTCGTTGATGCCGATGCTTCACCGCCTCTTGCGGTCGCCTCTCGGCGCCGCGAGCCGGTTGTTCGGCGGGATGCGCAACTCCTCGACCCGGACCACGCGGGTGAGCATCGCCAGGTCTCGCAACGCCGTCGCCTCGATGTTCCCGGAGCGAGCCACCCGTTGCCCATCGATTCGAAACGTCACCGCCGGAACTCGACCCGCTCGCGGACGCACCGCTGCTGGCCGCTGGTCTGCGCCAGCAGGCGCTGTCGGGTGGCGTCGCAGTTCACGCAGTAGCCGCCGCGCCAGGCGATTGCGTCGGCGGGCCAGTCGCACGCCAGGCGCGCCTGCACCAAGCCCTCGTTCCGCAAGGCGTTGGGCACCAGGCAGCAGCGCAGCACCGCACGGGCCTTTACGTCCGGACGGCACAGCGCTTCGGACAGCAGGCGCAGCGAACCCGAGGCGCTGAAGACCGAATGCGCCAAGGCACTGGCCGCGGTCCCTTCCACGACGCCCTGTCGAGATCCGATTCGAACTGCGTCACGAGCGCCCCGATGACTGCAATGCAGTCATCGCATACAATGCGTTCACCAAGAGGAGTGTCGACATCATGGCCACGCTGACGATCCGAGACCTGGACGAGACGCTGAAACGCTCGCTGCGCGTGCGCGCCGCGAGCCGGAATCGCTCGATGGAGGAAGAGGCACGCCAGATCCTGCGCGCCGCCCTGCAGGAGTCGCCTCCGCCGGCGACCGATCTCGCGGCGCGCATCCGCGCGCGGTTTGCCGGCCTCGGCGACGTCGAACTGCCGATTGCCGAACGCGAGCCGGTGCGCCCGCCGCCAGACTTCAGCGAAGAGCCGCGTCCGCCGCGCCGGGCGGCCGCGAAGCGCGGTGCGCGAGGCACCCGGCGGCCGTGAGCACGCTTCTCGACACGAACGTCCTGTCCGAATTGCTGCGGGCGCAGCCGCACCCGGCGGTGCTGGCCTGGTTCGCCGAGCAGCCCGCCGACAGCCTCTTCGTCAGCGCCGTGACGCAGGCCGAGATGTTGCTCGGCGCCCGCCTCCTGCCCCGCAGCAAGCGACGCCAGCAGTTGGAGGCTGCGCTCGACACGATGTTCCGCGAAGACTTTGCCGGCCGCGTGCTGCCTTTCGATTCCGCGGCGGCCGCCGCTTACGCGGCAGTCGTCGCGGCGCGCCGCCGCGCCGGCCGGCCGATCTCGCAGTTCGATGCCCAGATTGCCGCGATCGCGCTGAGCCGCCGCGCAGGCCTGGCGACGCGCAACATTTCCGACTTCGAGGAGTGCGGCCTGACCTTGACCAATCCGTGGTCGGCGCGGTAACCGCGCGAAGCGAGGCAAGCCGCAGCCCACTCCCGAATCGACTCCGGCGATCGACCCGGTGCTGACGAGATGCCCTCGCCTGCCGTCGGTACTTCTCGCTCAAGCAATCGCGCTCGAAGCGACGACCCGTTGGTTTGACGGCACGATCACGGCGCGGTCGGCCAAATAAAGAAAGGGCCTGCATCGCTGCAAGCCCTTGAATAATTGGCGCGCCCGGCAGGATTCGAACCCACGACCCCTTGGTTCGTAGCCAAGTACTCTATCCAACTGAGCTACGGGCGCGTCGGGCGCGGATTGTACATGCTCCATCCGCGCGGCCCGGAACACGGGATCGCCTTCGACTCTTACGGACTACCGCGCAAGTCGGCGGCGGCATCGACGACGACGACGCCGGCGCGGATGCCGCCGGCATCGCCCGTGTGCGCTGCGGCGCCGCGCCTGTCGGCATCGGCAAGTAGCCGCGCACTATCCCGGCGCTGAAGAACCGCCTCGCCGCGGGCGCCGCAACTCGAATGCGTCCCGACGATCCCCCGCGCTCATCCTCCCGAACGATTCCGCGCCGGATCTCCCGTCGATATCTTGCCCCACCGTGGCCCGGCAACGTCGACGCCCGCCGAGGCCTGCTCACTGGGAGAACGGCAAGATGAACTCGACACCATCAGGCGCCGCGAAGCGAGGAACTCCCGTCGCTCGGGCGCGGCGTGTGCCCATCCGGCCCTGGTGGCTGCTGCTGCCGCTGCTCGCGGCGGCGATCGCCATCTTCGGCGCCGCGCCGGTGCTGGCGCAGGTGAATTCCCTGCCGGCGCGGGCGCAGTTCCCCAACCTGACGTTTGCCGACCGCTCGCAGGCAGACGAGGCCGTCGCAAGGCTCGGCGGGCGGCTGCAGGAGGTCGCGGCGTTCTACGGGATGTCGGTGCCGCAGTTCGTCGCCATGCTGCGTTTCGACCGCAGCGCCTGGGTCGATCAACGCGGCCGGGTGTTCTTCGAGGAGGAGATACGGCTGCCCCCGCAGGGAGCCAGCGCGCCTCAAGCAACCGATCCGCTGTCGCCGGATCTGGAGCCGCTCGACCAGACTTTCCTGCTGCACAGCCGCCCCGGCGCGAAGCGGACCATCTATCTGAACTTCGCCGGCGCGACCCTGACCGGCACCGCCTGGAACAGCAGCAGCAAGCCGACCATCACCGCGCTGCCGTTCGACCTCGACGGCGTGCCGTACTCGTTCAGCACCACCGAGCTGCAGCGCATCCAGACCATCTGGAAGCGGGTGGCCGAGGACTTCTCCGCCTTCGACGTCGACGTCACCACCGAGCCGCCGCCCGCCGACCGGCTGACGCGTTCGAGCGCGAGCGACGATGTGTTCGGCACCACGGTGCTGATCACCAAGCGCGCCGGCGTGTACGACTGCAGCTGCGGCGGCGTCGCCTACCTGACGGCCTTCGACGACACCACCGACTACTACAAGCCGGCACTGGTGTTCTACGACGCGCTCGGCAGCGGCAACGAGAAGTACGTTGCCGACGCGATCACCCACGAGGCCGGTCATAACGTCGGCCTGTCCCATGACGGCACTTCCAGCAGCGGCTACTACCAGGGCCACGGCAGCGGCGCCACCGGCTGGGCGCCGATCATGGGCGTGGGTTACTACCAGCAGCTGGTGCAGTGGAGCAAGGGCGAATACGCCGGCGCCAACAACACGCAGGACGACTACGTCGTGATGCAGAACACGGGGCTGCCGATCCGCGCCGACGACCACGGCAACTCGATCGCCGCGGCAACACCGCTCGCCGCCTCCACCGCCAGCGGCGTCACGACCGTCAGCGGCAGCGGCGTGATCGAGCGGCCAAGCGACCTCGACGTGTTCAGCTTCAGCGCCGGCGCCGGGTCGGTGACGATCAACGTCAGCCCGGCACCGCGCGGACCGAAGCTCGACATCCTGGCCACGCTGAGGAGCAGCGCCGGCGCCGTGCTGGCGACGTCGAACCCGGTCGACTCCCTGCCGGCGACACTGACCGCCACCCTGCCCGCCGCCGGCACCTACTACGTCATCGTCGACGGCACCGGCAAGGGCGACCCGCTCGGCACCGGCTACACCGACTACGGCAGCGTCGGCCAGTACGTCGTCGGCGGCACCGTCCAGGCCGGAGCCGGCCAGCAGCAGCCGCAACCTCCAACAGCAGTGCTGAGCGCCAACCCGACCACCGGCACGGTGCCGCTCACGGTCAGCTTCGACGGCAGCGGTTCGTCCGATGCCGACGGCACGATCGTGTCCTACACGTGGAACTTCGGTGACGGCGGCAGCCAGACCGGAGGCTCGACGGCGGCACGCACCTACAGCTCACCCGGCACCTACACCGCGACGCTGACCGTCACCGACAACGCCGGCCTGACCGACACCAGGTCGGTGACGATCACGGCGCAGCAGGCGGCGACGATCAAGACGCTCTCCATCGCCGGCATCGCCATGAGCCTGCGGACATTCCGCAAGGACGAAGCCGATGCACTGGCACAGATCACCGTGCGGGACAAGGACGGCAACCCGGTTTCGGGGGCAACCGTCACCGGCGCATGGAGCGGCGTGGTCAGCGGAACCGGCACGGCGACGACCAACACCTCGGGCGTCGCGGCGATCCGCTCGAAACGCGTCAAGGCTCCCGCCGGCAGCGTATTCACCTTCAGCGTGACCGGCGCCTCGCTGTCCGGATACAGCTACGACCCCTCGCTGAACGTCGAGACGAGCGACTCGATCAGCCGCTGATCGGTGCGTCAATCCGCGACCGCCGCCCGCATGCCGCCGGGCGGCGGACCGCAGCGGCGCTCACTTCACCAGCGTCACCGGCACCTCGGACAGCTGCACGACCCTGTACGAGGTCGAACCAAGGAACACGCTCCCGATGTCGCTCAAGCCTCGGCTCCCCAGCACGATGCCGCTGCAGCCGTTGTCCTTGGCCGTCTGCACGATCGTCTCCGCGGGCTTGCCGAACATGATGTGGAATTCGTAGGACACTCCGGACTCGTCGAGCAGCCTGCGCGCCGACGCCGCCTGCGCCTGACCCTGTTCCTTCAGCTGCTCACGGCCGGCTTCGTCCGAAAGCCCGTGCGAAAACGAACGATCCAGCTGCTCCTGCACGTTGAGCAGAATGATCTTCATCCCCTGCACCGCCTTGGCCATCTTGATGGCGAACGCGACCGCCCGGTCCGCATTGGCCGAGCCATCGACGGAAACCAGCAGCGATTTCATCTCTTCCACCCCGGTGCCGGCGCGCGAACCGCGTGCCTTCATCACCGATTCTCCGCAGCGGCAGGCATCCGGCGCTGACCGGAGTCAATGGTCGGCCCGACGGGGACGCCGTGTTTTCCCGCAACCCGCGGCGCCCTGCACCGACCGAGCAACGCAACGGCGTCGTCGGCCTCCGGCTACGGCGCGCGTTCCAGAAGCCGCCGCGCCGCTCGCTCCGACAGCACCACGATCAGCTTCATCGACGCCCGTGTGAAGCCGACGAAGAGCTTGCGCTGCGCGAGCTCGTCGAAGGCATCGAAGTCGACCTCGGTCAGGATTACGCAGGGCGCGCTCTGCCCCTTGAAGCGGTACACGGTCTCGATCAGCAGGTCGCCGTCGGAGAATTCCGGCTGGCCGAACAGGTCGTAGCGCCCCTGCCAGTTCTTCAGCCGGTGCGCGCCGAGCTGGTCGAAGCGCAGCAGCACCGAGCGCCCGCGCCCGCCGAAGGTCACCAGCACGGTGTCAGCGAGGCGGAAGCCGCCCTGCAGCGCCCGCGTCACCGCGCGCTTGCTGGCGGCGACCAGCGACTCGGTGTCGGCGTAGGTCAGGAACTCGACATCGCCGCCGGCGATCGGGCCTGCCGCCTCGATCGGCGCCGGCGGCGACAGCAGTCGGTTGACGTAGCCGAGCACGTCGCGCGGGCTGCGATAGTTGGTCTCCGCACGCAGGGTGACGAAGCCCGGCAGGTCGACCGGCGGCCGCTCGTACAGCCGCTGCATCGGGTCTTCGAGCCACCAGACGCGGCCGCCGGGAGAAAGCAGCCGCAGCAGCGCGTCCTTCCATGCCGGGGCGAAGTCCTGCCCTTCGTCGATCAGCAGATCGTCGACGCGCTCGGCCTCGCCGACCGGCAGCAACGCGGAGCGCTCCTCCATCTGAGCGAACACGTCCGGCGCCTGGTAGTCGATCGCGCCGCCGGCGGCGCGCAGCCTCCGGTCGCACAGCTGATGAAAGCTCGCCGCTTCCGTCCCTGCCGGCGCCAGCCGTGCCAGATGATCGGCCAGCGGCCGGTTGAAGCACACATACAGCGCCCGCCGCCCGACGGCGGCGGCATTCTGCAGCACGGCCAGCGCCAGCTGCGTCTTGCCGGAGCCGGCGGTGCCGATCACGCGCAGGCGGAACGGCTCGAACTCCAGTCGCCGCGCCCAGGTGGCGAGACCGCCGGACAGGCGCGTGACCAGCTGCTCGGCGCGGCCGAGCAGCGCGCTGACGTCGGCAACGAGCTGCAGCTCGTTCTCGAAGAAGCGCCGCAGCCTGTGCGCCAGCAGGTCGCGCGCGGGTTCGTCCGGCAGCGCTTCGCGGATGCGCGCGCACAGCCTTTCGCGGCCGCGCGCATCGACGATCCGTTCCGGCGGCAGGCCCGCCGTGCCCGGCTGTCGCACGGCGTAGTCCGGGCAGTACAGCAGATAGTCGATCGCCACCGCCTCGCCCTGCACCACCGAAGCCAGCTTCGCGCGCAACGCATCGAGCGTGCGGTCGAGCTGCACGGCGACGAGCTTCTCCCTGCCCGGGTACGTCTTGACCAGGCCCTCCGGCGTCTCGGTCAGGAAGCCCGACTTCTGTTCGATGAGCAGGATCCGCGCCGACGGCGAGACGACGACGAAGTCGATCTCGCCGAACACCGCCGTGCCGCGGTCGACGCGGGTCCAGTGCACGCCGTGGAACACCGTCAGATCGTCCGCCAGGCCGCGGGCGAGCACCTCGAGCGTCTCCCGCTCGCGGCGCGCGGCGCCGGTGGCCTCGAGCGTGCGCCAGTCGGTGGGAACGATGCGGGCCATCAGGATCGCCGCGTGCCGCCGGCGGTTCGCCACCGGCGAAGCCGGCCGAGGGGAGATGACGTCGCCGAGGATGACCCGCTCATGTCCCACCGACGTACGGATTGGTCCTGCGCTCGTGGCCGAAGGTGCTCTCCGGTCCGTGGCCCGGCACGAACACGGTGTCGTCGCCGAGCGGCCACAGCCGCCGCGTGATGCTGGCGATCAGGGTGTCGAAGTCGCCGCCCGGAAAGTCGGTGCGGCCGATGCTGCCGGCGAACAGCACGTCGCCGACGAAGGCGCGCCTGCTCTCGGCATCGTGGAAGACGACGTGACCCGGCGTGTGCCCCGGCGTGTGGCGCACGGCGAGCGTCGTCTCGCCCACGGCCACCGTGTCGCCGTCGACGAGCCAGCGCGACGGCTCGAACGACTCGCCCTGCGCCACCCCGAACATCCGCGCCTGCTGCGGCAGAGCGTCGATCCAGAACCGGTCGCCGCGGTGCGGGCCGACGATCCGCACGCCGAGCTCGCGCGACAGCCGCCCGGCGCCGCCGGCGTGGTCGATATGCGCGTGCGTCAGCAGGATCCGGGCGATGCGCACGCCGCGCCGTGCCGCCGCCGCGACGATGCGCTCGATCTCGCCGCCGGGGTCGATCACCGCCGCTTCGAGCGTGCGGTCGCACCAGATCAGCGAGCAGTTCTGCTGGAACGGGGTGACGGGAATCGTTTCGTAGCGGAGCATCGCGGTTCGACTCGGCAGGCGGGCACTCCGCCGGCAGCATAGCGGCGGCGGCAACGCCGGCGCGGCTTCGGCACGTCAACGGCCAGCGGGTCGATTCCAGGCCCGCAGCGGCGACCGCCCGTCGGCGAGGATCGCCGCGGTCCGCCTCGGCGGCTGCGGACCGGACACGACGACGAGCAGAAGCTGCCGTTCGTCTCGAATCGCCGGCGTCGCCGCAGGCCGCAACATCCCGCCGTCCTGCGCCGCCCTGGGCCGGCACACGCAGATGCCGGGCACCGGCATGCCGGCGCGACTGCCCTCGCGCCCGGCCCGCGCGCCGGCGCTGCCCGCGGCGGCGACCGAGGTGTCGATCACTGCGGGTTTGGACAGCGTCGCGCCCGGCATGATGCGCAGGCGGCGAAAGCCTCGCAGCTTCATCGCGGCGGCCACGAACCGGTGCAGGGCGACTGCCGGCCGAGACTCTGGCGGCAGGAAGAGAGTCGCTGGCATCAAGCGTCGCCGTGCCTGCGCGCCGCGTCTGTGGTCGCGGCGCCGTTCAGCGCGGCTTCGAGCGCCGCGCGCAACTGCTCCGGCTCCACCGGCTTGCGCAGCGGTGCGGCGAGCCCGAGTTCGCGCGCCGCCGCCTGGCTGCGCTCGTCGACGTAGCCGCTCGCCAGCAGCACCGGCAGGGGCCGCCGCAGGCGCAACCTTGCCGCCAGTTCGAGCCCGTTCAGTTGCGGCATCGCCAGATCGGTGACGACAACGTGGTAGGCGTCCGGCGCGGCCTCGAAGGCGGCGAGCGCCGCATCGGGCTGCGCGTGGGCATCGACCTCGAGCCCCCAGTTGAGCATGGTCTCGCGCATCGAGCCGAGCACCGCCGGCTCGTCGTCGACCAGCAGCACCCGGCCCGACAGCCGCTTCCGCTTCCTGGCCGGCCGCTCGATGGCGGTGTCGGCCATCGCCGCGGCAGCACTCGCCGGCCACAGCACGCGAAACACGGAGCCCTCGCCGAGAGAGCTGTCGATGAGGACGTGGCCGCCGTACTCGTGGACGATGCCATGCACCGTCGACAGCCCCATGCCGGAGCCCTTGCCCGGCGCCTTGGTGGTGAAAAACGGATCGAAGATCCGCTCGATCAGCTGCGGCGGGATGCCGCCGCCGCGGTCGGCGACGCTGAGTTCGACGAACTCGCCGGCGAGCGTGTGGCGACAGCTGGCGCAGGCCATGCCGGTGGCGTCGCGGCGACGGACGCCGATGCGCACCGCGCCGGCGCCGGCCATCGCATCGCGGGCGTTGATCGCCAGGTTCAGCAGCACCTGGTGCGCCTGCACTTCGTCGACCCAGACCGGCGGCACCTGCGGCTCGCAGTCCTGCACCAGTTGCAGCGTCGGCGGCAGCGACGCGCGCAGCATCGGCGCCGCGTCGCGCAGCAGCGCAGCGAGATCGACGGCGCGCGGCTCGCCGCGGCCGCCGCGCGAGAAGGTGAGCATCTGCTGGATCAGGTCGCGCGCGCGCCGGCACGAGGCCAGCGCCTGGCCGAGGTACTCGACGCTCCTGCCGTCGTCGCGCTCGCTGGCGCGCTCCTCGGCCAGCACCACGTAGCCCATCACGCTGGCCAGGATGTTGTTGAAGTCGTGGGCGATGCCGCCGGTCAGCTGCCCGATCGCCTCCATCTTCTGCGCCTGGCGCAGCTGCGCCTCGAGCCGGCGGCTGTCGCGCTCGGCGCGGCGCTCGGCGGTGATGTCGCGCGCGATCGCCAGCACATGCGGCCGGCCCTGATACCGCATCGGCATGGCGCGTACTTCGAGCTCGCGTTCGACGCCGTCGCGGCCGGCCGAGCGCACCTCCAGCTTTCCGGGCCGCCCGCCGAGCGCGCTGCGCAGCATGTCCTCCGCCGCCTCGCGTTCCGGCGCGATGACGAAGGCCGGCTGCACGCGGCCGACGATCTCCTCCTTCGGCTTCTCGATCAGCGCCAGGAAGGCGGGATTCACGTCGACGACCCGCAGCTGCTCGTCGCGCAGCACCATGGCGTCGGCCGAGGTGGCGAAGATCGTGCGGTACTGCTCCTCGCTGGCGCGCAGCCGCTCCTCGGCCCGTTTGCGCTCGGTGATGTCGCGGGCGATGCCGAGCACGTGCGGCTGACCGCGGTGCTGGAACGGGATCGTGCGCACCTCCATGTCGAAGACCGTGCCGTCGCTGTGGAATGCGGTCGTCTGCACCTCGACCACCTCGCCGGCGAGCGCCCGGCGCAGCAGCTCCAGACGTTCGGCCCGGAACGGCTCCGGGACCAGTTCACTCAGATCCCTGCCGAGCACCTCGGCGCGGCGCCGGCCGTACATGCGCTCATAGGCCGGATTGACGTCGACCACGCGGCCCTGCGCGTCGAGAAGCTGAAGCGCGTCGGTGGCAGCCTCGAAGATCGCCCGGTACTGCTCCTCGCTGGCGCGCAGCGCCGCCTCGGCCGCCCTGCGGGCGCTGATGTCGCGGGCGATCGCCAGCACGTGCGGCCGGCCGACGTGCGTGATCGGCAGGTAGCGCAGTTCGACGAAGAAGGACTTCCCGTTCTTGCCGATCGTCTCCGTTTCCAGCACGCCCTCGCGGCCCTCGAGCGCGGCGCGGATGCAGGCGACGCGCCTGGCGACCTCGTCCACCGCCATCCGGCTGTCGAGCGTGGCGCCGAGCACTTCCTCGCGCGAGAAGCCGT
>CAYLZU010000096.1:5503-10246 GCA_964388005.1 uncultured Burkholderiaceae bacterium | reverse complement strand
TGGCGCAGTTCAGCGCCGTCTGCCCGCCCATCGTCGGCAGGATCGCGTCGGGCTGCTCGCGGGCGATGATCCGCTCGACCACCTGCCAGGTGATCGGCTCGATGTAGGTGACATCGGCGGTCCCCGGGTCGGTCATGATCGTCGCCGGATTCGAGTTGACGAGGATGACCCGGTAGCCCTCCTGCTTCAGCGCCCGGCACGCCTGCGCCCCCGAGTAGTCGAACTCGCAGGCCTGGCCGATGACGATCGGGCCGGCGCCGATGATGAGGATCGATTTGATGTCGGTGCGCCTGGGCATGGTGAGCCTAAAGTGACTGGGCAGGCTGCCTGAAAAGCCGCATCGAGGCTAGCGGCATCGAACGACCGACGCATACCCTCCGGAAGCCAAGGGGCACGCGTTCACTCAAGAAGAATGCTGCACGCGATCCAGTGACTACCTCGATCCATGCAGCGGAACACCGGCCCTGTGAGAGTCTCATCGCTTGTCTCGATCCAGATTTCGGGCCAACAGCTCAGATCCGGTCCTCCACTGACAGCCGGGAGCGATCCTGCCAACACGGCTCGGGCGAGCGGAGTTCGACCACGACAAGCTTTCGACATGCAGGCGCTTCATCGATCGCGCGCCGTTGGAGCCAGCTTCCGGCTCAGGTAGGTTCGGATGTCCTGCGGCTCGACAACCTCAACGCCCTCGGCTTCCACGCGACTCAGCGCGGCCTTTGCCTCGTCCGACTCGGCCGGCACGCTAACCAGCATGAAGAGCGCTTCCTTGACACCCATCCCGTTGAGAACCTCGCGCAGGAAGCCGGTCTTCTGGATCAGACGGCCGGCCTCGTCCGCGGAAAGCTCCGCCGACTTGCACTCGACAATGATGATCTGATCCTGCAAGCTGACGAGCACATCGATGTCTCCACGCGATACGGCCCTGGCGGCGATTTTGGCCTCGTACTGCACTCGGCTGTAGATCTCAAAGTCGGCCGACCATCGAGTCAGCATGTCTTGGAACACAAGGTACGAGTAGGCCTCGAACCAACCGCCGGTCAGCAGAGTCTGTCGCGACCGGTCGACTTCGTACCGGAGACTCACGCGGTCATCGGCAGCCAGCTCCGCCTTGCGCATCTCCGAAACCACGGCCGGCAATTCAATCGATCGAACCTCCGCACCTCGCTTGACCTGCGCCTCGGCCCTGGCAAGCACTCCATGGCGCAGAAGCAGATTGAACAGGCCAATGACTGCCTTTGCCTGACCTTCGTTGTGAAGCCGATAGGGACGAGAATCAATCAGCAAAGACTTCAGGCGTCCCCAGATCTTCCGGTATGTACGGAACTCGTCGCCGATTGCGCGCGCGAAGGCGAGGTCACCTTCACCGAACTTGGTGATCGAACTGAAGTCAAGCGATGCGCGATAAAGGCGGCCGAGCGTTGGGCTCCGCGTCTTGACCAGTTCGTCAATCTGCTCCGCTTGCAGCCTGCCAGCGGGCAACGCTTCCCACCAAGCGCGCGTCTCGCTCCAGCGGTTGTCGACGATTTCGTAAGCGTTCAGGTCGATATAGTTCTCGTTGACCTGGCGCATCAGATGGAGCAACGCCTTCGATGCAACGACCAGTTGCTTCAGAGACGTTTGGGCCTTTTGTCCAAGTTGAGTCTGCGACGCACTGAGTGCTTCGAGATGCTCAGACAGGCGCGCGCACTCGGCGATGAGATCGACTTTCATGCACGCATCAGATCGCGGTGCCCGCGAACGCGGACGGGCTGAGCTCGACCCGTTCAATCCAGTTCAATGCCCCTCGCGCCTGCGCCCCCGAGTAGTCGAACTCGCAGGCCTGGCCGATGACGATCGGGCCGGCGCCGATGATGAGGATCGATTTGATGTCGGTGCGCCTGGGCATGGTCTACAGCGGCAGCTTGCGCCACTCGGCGGGCGGCAGCCAGGTGATCTGCTCCGGGTCGTGCGCCAGCATCCGCCCGGCCAGCACCCGCCGCTCGACCTCCGGCCGGATGGCGGCGAACGATGCGGCCGCGGCGCCGACCGTCGCGCCGATGGCGTTGTTGTGGCGGTCCATCCGGTCGGCGGGATCGTCGCTCGACTCCATGACGACGGTGACCCAGCCGACGACTCGCGGCGACAGCGTGTAGGCGACCACGGCGCTGGCGAGCGCATGGCGGTAGGCATCCTGCGGCCCGTGCCGCCCGCCCGGCAGGTTCGAGGTCAGGGTGACCCAGTAGACGTACGACAGCACCGCCGCCGGATAGGCGGCGACGAGCGCCGCCAGCCCGAGCCGGCGCAGCCAGCGGCGGCGTGCGACCCGTCCCTGCTCCCCGGCCCGCAAGGGCTGCACGACCGCGCTCGACATGGCCTCAGTCCGCGCTCTCCGGCGCCAGCCGCCGTTCGATCAGTTCGATCAGGATGTGGATCACCTTGATATGCAGTTCCTGCACCCGGTCGGCCCAGCGCCCGCCGGGCGTGACGATGGCGATGTCGGCGATGCCGGCGAGCGGCGTGTCGTCGCGCCCCGCGAGCGCGATCACGCGAATCTGCAGTTCCTTTGCCGCCTCGGCCGCGGCGACGACATTGCGGCTGCTGCCGCTGGTGCTGATGGCCAGCAGCGCGTCGCCGGCGCGGCCGTGCGCGCGCAGGTAGCGGGCGAAGACCTGCTCGTAGCCGAAGTCGTTGGCCACGCAGGTGAGGTGCCCCGGATCGCTGATCGCCACCGCCGCGTAGCCCGGCCGATCCTCGCGGAAACGGCCGCTCAGTTCCTCGGCGAAGTGCATCGCGTCGCACATCGAGCCGCCGTTGCCGCAGGAGAAGACGCGGCCGCCGGCGCCGAGCGCCGCCGCCAGCAGCTCGCCGGCGCGCTCGATGTGCAGCAGCGTCGCGTCGTCGGCCCGCAGCCGATCGAGCGCCGCCGCTGCTTCGTCGAGCGCGGCGCGGACGACCAAGGTCATCGGCGCTCCTGCATCAGGCCGACGAAGCGGTCGAACAGGTCGCCGATGTCGTGCGGCCCCGGACTCGCCTCCGGGTGACCCTGGAAGCAGAACGCCGGCCGGTCGGTGCGGCGGAAGCCCTGCAGCGAACCGTCGAACAGCGACACGTGCGTGACCTTGCACGTCGAGGGCAGGCTCGCGGCATCGACGGCGAAGCCGTGGTTCTGCGAGGTGATCGCCACCCGCCTCGTCTCCAGATCCTGCACCGGATGGTTGGCGCCGTGGTGGCCGAACTTCATCTTCACCGTCCGGCCGCCCGAGGCCAGGCCCATGATCTGGTGGCCGAGGCAGATGCCGAAGGTCGGCAGGCCGGCGGCGATGATCTCGCGCGCGGCCTCGATCGCGTAGTCGCAGGGCTCCGGGTCGCCCGGGCCGTTGGACAGGAACACGCCGTCGGGCTTCAGCTTCAGCACCTCGGCGGCGGGCGTCGTTGCCGGCACGACGGTGACGCGGCAGCCGCGGTCGGCGAGCAGCCGCAGGATGTTGCGCTTGACGCCGTAGTCGCAGGCCACGACATGATGCCGCACGGGGCCCGGCCGGCCGTAGCCGCGGCCAAGCGCCCACGAGGTCTCGTTCCACTCGTACGGCTCGGACACCGTGACGACCTTGGCCAGATCGAGGCCCGTCATGCCGGGGAACGATCGCGCCAGTTCGAGCGCGCGGCCCTCGTCGGCTCCGACCAGGATCGCGCCCGGCTGGGCGCCGCGGTCGCGC
Source organism: uncultured Burkholderiaceae bacterium (assembly GCA_964388005.1). Taxonomy (GTDB): domain Bacteria; phylum Pseudomonadota; class Gammaproteobacteria; order Burkholderiales; family Burkholderiaceae_F; genus JADJWR01. The sequence continues at coordinate 6,551 of CAYLZU010000096.1, read as the reverse complement.
AGGATTCGCGTCAGCCGCCGGGTGTCGATGCCGGCGATCGCGACCACGTTCTCGCGCCGCAGGTAGTCCGCCAGCGACTCGGCGGCGCGGAAGTTCGAGTGCACCGCCGGCAGGTCGCGCACCACCAGTCCGGCGGCGTGAACGCGGTCCGACTCGACGTCCTCGGCGTTGGCGCCGGTGTTGCCGATGTGCGGATAGGTCAGGGTGACGATCTGCCGGCAGTAGCTCGGGTCGGTCAGGATCTCCTGGTAGCCGGTGATCGCGGTGTTGAAGACGACTTCGCCGATCGCGTGGCCAGCGGCGCCGATCGCAAGGCCGCGAAAGATCGTCCCGTCGGCCAGCGCAAGCAGCGCCTCGGGACGGGAACTGTCGATCAGGGAAGACAAACGGGCTCCTCGGGTCCGCCGCGGGCAGGCAGGCCGGCGGCGAGGGCGCCGGCCGGGTCCCGGACGACCGCGGCGGCACTCTGAACAAGCGGCAACGATTATATCCGTGGCGACCCCGGCACCATCGGCCCGGGCTCCCGCGGCGCTACAGCTTCTCCGTCTCGCCGGACTTCGGCTGCCACTTCATCAGCCGCTTCTCGACCACGCCGACGGCCCAGTCGAGCACCAGCGCGAAGGCAGTGAGCACGAGGATGCCGGCCATCACGGTGTTGATGTCGAAGGTGCCTTCGGCCTGCAGGATCAGGTAGCCGACGCCCTTGGCCGAGCCCAGGTACTCGCCGACCACGGCGCCGACGAAGGCCAGCCCGACCGAGGTGTGCAGCGACGAGAACACCCAGCTCATCGCGCTCGGCAGGTAGACATGGCGCAGCAGCTGCCGCCTGCCGGCGCCGAGCATGCGGGCGTTGGCGAGCACGGTCGGGCTCACTTCCTTCACGCCCTGGTAGACGTTGAAGAAGACGATGAAGAACACCAGCGTGAAACCGAGCGCGACCTTGGAGGCGATGCCGAGCCCGAACCAGACGGCGAAGATCGGCGCCAGGATGATCCGCGGCATCGAGTTGAAGGCCTTGATGTAGGGGTCGAGGATCGCCGCCGCCATC
>CAYLZU010000096.1:0-5387 GCA_964388005.1 uncultured Burkholderiaceae bacterium | reverse complement strand
GGCGAACCACTCCCAGATGCGAGCGAAGATCTTCAGCGGCTCGCCGAGGAAGAAGGCGGCGTCGTTCTCCTTGGCGAACAGGAAGTGCGGCACCAGGCCCGGCACCGTCATCACGTGCCAGAAGACGAAGAACGCCACCAGCATGCCGACCTGCCACAGGCGCAGGTTGCGCGGACTGGGCTTCAGCCACTTCCACATCGGACTAGCGGCGACGCGCCCGGCCGCACGCCGTCGATCGGCGGTCGGGGCGGCGATCGGGGCGGCCATCGGCGCCCGAGTTCTTCACCGGAGGGCCGTCGAGCCGGCGCGCGGGTCTCATGCCGCCAGTTTCTGCTGCGCGTAGCCCTTGAGCACTTCCTCGCGCAGCACGCCCCAGATCGCCTTGTGCAGTTCGATGAAGCGCGGCGCCACCCGCACCTCGGCCACGTCGCGGGGCCGCGGCAGGTCGATCGCGAACTCGCCGATCGGGTGCGACGCCGGCCCGGCCGACAGCACCACCACGCGGTCGCTCATCGCGATCGCTTCGTCCAGATCGTGGGTGATGAACAGCACCGCTTTTTTCCGGGCAGCCCAGAGGTCGAGCACCTCGTTTTCCATCAGCTGCCGCGTCTGGATGTCGAGCGCCGAGAACGGCTCGTCCATCAGGATGATGTCCGGATCGAGCACCAGCGTCTGCGCCAGCGCGGTGCGCTTGCGCATGCCGCCGGAGAGCTGGTGCGGATAGCGGTCGCCGAAGCCGCCGAGGCCGACCCGCCGCAGCCATTCGTCCGCCTGCGCCCGCGCCTGCGCGAGCGGCTCGCCGCGGAACTCCAGTCCCGCCGTGACGTTGGCGAGCGCCGTGCGCCAGGGCATCAGCGCCTCGGTCTGGAACATGTAGCCGGCGCGGCGGTTGATGCCGGCGAGCGGCTCGCCGAACACCGCCACCTGGCCGCGGCTCGGCTCCAGCAGGCCGGCGGCGACATTCAGCAGCGTGCTCTTGCCGCAGCCGGTGGGGCCGACGACGCTGACGAATTCGCCCGGCGCGATTGACAGCGTGACATCCGCCACCGCCGTGTACCGCTGCGAGCGGTGCTCGCGCGACACGAAGGTGCAGGTGATGTCCGTCAGGGCGAGCGCGGGCGTCATTGAATCGCACGATGACGGCCAGGCCGTCGACGAGGCCCGCTGTGCGAGCCGTGATGGCTGATCATAGGCGCGCGGCGCCGTCATCGCCGCGGCGGTGACGCCGCGGCATCACCGTTCACCGCCCTACTTGTACTTCGCGTTCGCCCGGCGCGCGAACTCGTTGGTGTAATTGGCCTTCAGGTCGAGCTTGGCGGCGGCGATCTTCTCGTCGACGCTGGCGAGCGCGCGCAGCGCCGTCGCCGAGCCCGCCTCCGGGAAGATGCCGTCGGGCGACAGCGCCGCCTTGGCCTTGAGGAAGGCATCGATGTACACGGCCCGGTCGCCGAGCAGGTAGCTCTCGGGCACCACCTTGATCACGTCCGACGGCCCGGCCTGCTGGATCCACTTGTTGGCGCGCACGATGGCGTTGGCGAGCGCCTGCGCGGTGTTCGGATTCTTCTCGGTGAAGGCGCTCGGGGCGTAGAAGCAGGCGGCCGGCATCGGCCCGCCGAACACCTTTTCCGACTCGGCCGGATCGCGGGTGTCGGAGACGATCCGGATGTCGCCGGCGCGCTGCAGGATGGTGATTACCGGATCGAGGTTGGAAATCGCGTCGATCTGTCCCGAACGCATCGCCGCCACCGCGCCCTGCGATGCGCCGACGCCGACATACGACACCTCGGCCGGCCGGATGCCGGCCTTGGCGAGGACGAAGTTGCTCATGATGTTGGTCGACGACCCCGGCGCCGTGACGCCGATCTTCCTGCCCTTCAGGTCGGCCACCGACTTGTAGCTGGCCATCGTCTTGGTGCTGACCGCGAGCACGATCTGCGGCGCCCGTCCCTGCAGTACGAAGGCGCGCATCGGCTGGCCCTTGGCCTGCATGTTCAGCGTGTGCTCGAAGGCGCCGGAGACGACGTCGGCGCTGCCGCCGACCACCGCCTGCAGCGCCCTGGCGCCGCCGGCGAAATCGACGATCTCCACCTCGAGCCCTTCGGCCTCGAAGTACTTCAGCTGCTCGGCGATCGTCAGCGGCAGGTAGTACAGCAGGTTTTTGCCGCCGACGGCGATCGTGACCTTCTTCTTCTCCAGCGCCTGCGCGCGGGCGACGGAAGGCAGGGCAACGACGGCGGATCCGGCGGCGGTGGCGGCCAGGAAGTCGCGGCGGGCGAACGAGCGCTTCATCTGTGTCTCCTCTCTGTGCAAGGTCGTTGGCCGCCGTTGCGGCGGGCACCGCATGCTAATTGAGACCGCCGGGCGGCGGGCCGCCGGGCCGGGGCCGGGTAAACCGCAGGGGCGGCGCCGGCCACAGGCGAAGACGGGCCGCGCCCGGTTTCCTCGACTGAACCAACAGGGGCGGGCCCGGCTCCGGCCCGGCCCCGGGGGAAGCTCAGACCGGCGCCGCCGAGCAGTGCGCGGCGCGGTTCTTGCCGCTGCGCTTGGCGTAGTACATCGCGTCGTCGGCGCGCTGCACCAGCTTCAGCGCGGTCTCGGCGTCGTCGGGGGCGAGCGCGAAGCCGACGCTGGCGCTGACCTGCGCCAGCACCGCCTGGCCAGCCGAACTGGCGCGGATGGCGCCGACCAGCTGCTGGGCGATGACTTCCGCCGCGGCGCGATCCGGCACCCGCGCCAGCACCACGAACTCGTCGCCGCCGAAGCGGCCGACGCCGTCCTCGACCCGCACCGCCGCCACCAGCACCTGGGCGACGCGGGCCAGCACGGCGTCGCCGTCGCGGTGGCCGAGCATGTCATTGACGGTCTTGAATCCGTCGAGGTCGACGAAGAACAGCGCCACGCAGCCGGCGCGCCGGTCGGCGAGCGCGCGTTCGATGCGCTCGATGATCGCCCGCCGGCTGAGCACTTCGGTCACCGGGTCGCGCTCGATGCTCCGCTCCAGCTGCTGCTGGCGCAGTTTCAGGTCATGCACGTCGACCAGCATCGAGTACACGCCGACCACCCTGCCGTCGGCGTCACGGTCGGGCACGTAGCTGGTGCGCATCCAGCGCGCGCCCTGGCCGGGAAGCTCGACCAGGCGCGCGACCTCGGCGGCCTCGCCGGCCAGCGCCTGCTCGTAGTACGGCCGGTGGCGCTCCCAGAGCAGGTCGCCGCGGGCCTCGCCGATGTGCTTGCCCAGCAGCCGCGGCGCTTCCATGCCGGTGGCCAGTTCGTAGGCGCGGTTGACGAAGATGAGCCGGCACTCGCGGTCGATGTAGGTGATCGGATAGGGAATGTTCTCGGCGAACTGCGACAGCCGCGCCCGCGCCGCCTCCAGCGCCTGCCGGGCGGTCACGAAGTCGTGCACGTCGAAGGCGACCGTATAGACCGCCTGGACCTCTCCCTTGCGGTCGAACTCGGGAAACACCTGGACCCGGCACCATCTCGGCTCGGCCCGATGCGTCAGCAGCCGCTCGTAGGACGCCGTCTGCCCGGAAAAGCCGGCAGCGAACGAAGCCTGCGCCGCCGCCCAGGCCTGCGCGCCGTACAACTGCTCCAGTGTCCGCCCCAGCAGCTGCAGCTCAGTCCGGCCGGCCCAGGCGAGGTAAGGCGCGTTGCAGAAGACGAGGCGGGTCTCGCGATCCCAACGGCCGATCGGTAGGTCGACGGCGTCGACCAGTCTCTCGATGACCGCGGCCCGCTTCATCGTCCGTCCCGCTTCGTGCGATCAGGCGCCGCTGACGAACAGCAGGATGCAGGCGAACCAGCCGAGCAGCCAGGCGACCGATCGCGCCCAGTGCCAACCGGCGACATAGCAGACGAGGTAGACGCCGCGCGCGGCGACGAAGATCAGCGCCAGCGCGTCGACCCGATCCTGCGGCGCCTGCAGCATCTGCGCCACGATCACCGCCACGGCGAAGAACGGGAACGCCTCGAAGCTGTTCAGCTGCGCGTTGTTGGCGCGGATCCGCCAGCCTTCCTGCCTGTCGAGCCAGGCACGCGGATCACGGTTGTCGTAGCGCTCGCCGCCGGCCTTGGCCAAGGTCGCCGCCAGGTAGGGCATCAGCGCCGCCGCCAGCACGCACCACAGCGCGACGGTCACCGGACCGCCCCCCGGAAACGGCAGCGGTCCATCTGTTGTCCTCGGCGCTGCGTGCACCGGAGCGAGCGCTGGGGGCGGCGCGGCGGCTGCCTCATGCCGCCCTGCGGTCGAGCATCGCCTGGGCGATGGTGTTGACGTCGGTGTACTCGAGCTCGGCGCCGACCGGCACGCCGCGCGCCAGCCGTGTCACCTTCAGCTGCGCATCACGCCCGCGCAGCAGCTCGGCGATGTAGTGCGCGGTGGCGTCGCCCTCGGGCGTGAACGAGGTCGCGATCACGACCTCGCGCACCAGGCCGTCGGCGGCGCGCGCCAGCAGCCGCTCCATCTGGATCTCGCGCGGGCCGATGCCGTCGAGCGGCGACAGCCGCCCGAGCAGGACGAAGTAAAGCCCCGAGTACGCCAGCGACTGCTCGACCATCAGCTGGTCGGCAGGGGTCTCGACCACGCACAGCAGCCCGGCATCGCGGCGCGGACTGGCGCAGGTCTCGCAGATCTCCAGTTCGGTCAGGGTGTTGCAGCGGGCGCAGTGGCGGACGCTGCGGGTCGCCGCCAGCAGGGCCTCGCCGAGCGCCACCGCCCCGTCGCGGTCGTGCTGCAGCAGGTGGAAGGCGATGCGCTGCGCCGACCGCGGCCCGATTCCGGGAAGCCGCTTCAAGGATTCGACGAGCTTGTCGAGATGGGGACCGAGTTTCACCTGGTCGACTGATTCGCGCGACGCGCCGTGCCTCAGGGGCGCCCAGTTGGAGGTTTCCTCGCGGCCGGCGCCCGGTCGCCCGAAGCCCGCCGCACCAACATGTCCCGGCAAGGGTGCGGGCGCGACGCGAAGGGTCGCCCGCACCCGGACCAAGCACTAAAACGGCAGCTTGAATCCCGGCGGCATCGGCATGCCGGCGGTCACCGCCGACAGCTTCTGCTGCGTCATTTCCTCGGCCCGGCGCACGGCGTCGTTGAAGGCGGCGGCCACCAGGTCCTCGAGCATGTCGCGGTCGTCGCCGACCAGGCTCGGATCGATGCTCACGCGCCGCACCTGGTTCTTGCAGGTCATCACCACCTTGACCATGCCGGCACCGGCCTGGCCCTCGACCTCGAGCTGCGCCAGTTCGTCCTGCACCCGCTTCATGTTCTCCTGCATCTTCTGCGCCTGCTGCATCAGGCCGGCGAGCTGGTTCTTCATCATCTGCGTGGTCCTTTCCTCAGTGGCGCCCGGCCGCCCGAAGCCACTGAGCGCCCCCTCGGGGGGCAGCGA
>CAYLZU010000095.1:0-10309 GCA_964388005.1 uncultured Burkholderiaceae bacterium | reverse complement strand
CGCCTGTGTCGACCGGCGCGGGTCCTTGACATGCCGATGCTTGCAGCCAAAAGCCGAATGCCGGCGGGAATCGACGCCCGTCCGGTCGAAAGTTCCGGGTCGTTCATCGGGCGTTCGCTCGGGCGTGAAATGCCTCCCTTGACCGTTTTCAGGATATCGAAGCTCCACGGTCAGTGGTCAGGGAAAGGTCTGCATTCGGTCGGCATTGAGCACCGAACCGGCGCGCCCGGCCCGCGTTGCGGCCGGCTACCCCGATCCCCTCCCACTTGGCGGGGGCGGGCGAGCGCGCCGGCGCATACATTGCCGCCACCGATCAACGACGGTGCATTGCCAGGACCATGAAGCGCACGGGCCTCCGAACGATCCTCATCGCACTGACGCAGGTCATGCGCGCCTGTGCCCGGATCGACGCCGACTTCCGCCGCCACCTGGGGCAACGCGACATCGTCGCCCAGATCCGCCTGAAGGACGGCAGCATCGGGCGCTGGTACGCGCTGGCGAACGGCCGCGTGCGCTCGCGCGCCGGCCTGCATCCGCAGCCGGACGTCACGATCTCGTTCCGCGACGTCGCCACCGCTCTGAAGTTCCTGGTGCCGCCGCCCGACCAGTCCGAGATCGTCCACGCCGCCAAGCAGTTCCGCGTCGTGGTCGACGGCCGCAGCGAGCGGGTGGTCTGGTTCATGCAGCTGCTGAACATGATTCCGCGCGTGCGGATGCGCTTCGGCACGCCGATGGCGGACGGCACGACGCGCTACACCACCTGCACCAACGGCGGGCCGCTGTACGCCTATGTCAAGGACGGCCGCATCGTCCGCACCACGCCGATCGACTTCGAGGCAGCCGATGCGCCGAGCTGGACCATCCGCGCGCGCGGCCGTTCGTTCACGCCCTGGCGCCGGGCGACGGTCAACCCGCACGCGCTGGCGCTGAAGTCGATGGTGTATTCCGACCAGCGCCTGCTGTACCCGATGAAGCGGGTCGACTTCGATCCGAACGGCGAGCGCAATCCGCAGAACCGCGGCATCTCCGGCTACGAGCGCATCAGCTGGGACGAGGCGCTCGACATCGTCGCCGGCGAGATCAAGCGCCAGCGCCGCGAGCACGGCCCGGCGGCGATGGCCATCTATCACAGCTCGCACCATCAGTGGGGCAACGTCGGCTACTACCTGAGCGCGCTGGCCCGCTTCGGCAACCTGGTCGGCTTCACGCGCGTGCACCTGAACCCCGACAGCTGGGAAGGCTGGTACTGGGGCGCGCAGCACCACTTCGGCAACAGCCTGCGCATCGGCGTTCCGGGCACCTACGGCACCGTCGAGGACTGCCTGAAGGAGTGCGAGATGATCGTCTTCTGGTCGAGCGACCCGGAGACCACCAGCGGCGCCTACGCCGGCGCCGAGGGCACGCAGCGGCGGCTGTGGGCCAAGGAACTGGGCATCGAGTTCGTCCACATCGATCCGCACTGCACGCCGACCGCGCAGCTGCTCGGCGGCCGCTGGATCCCGATCCGGCCGGGCACCGATGCGGCGCTCGCGATCGCGATCATGAACGTGTGGGTGCGCGAGGGGCTCTACGACGAGGAGTACGTCGCCAAGCGCACGACCGGCTTCGACGCCTGGCGCGATTACCTGCTCGGCAAGGACGACGGCGTCGCCAAGACGCCCGAGTGGCAGGAAGCGGAAACCGGCGTGCCGGCGCACGTGGTGCGGGCGCTGGCGCGGCAGTGGGGACGCCGGAAGACCTACCTCGCCCCGGGCGGCACCGGCGCCGGTCTCGGCGGCGCCTGCCGCACCGCCACCGGCGCGCAATGGGCGCGCAGCATGATCCTGATGATGGCCATGCAGGGCTGGGGCAAGCCGGGAGTCAACTTCGGCAACCTGCAGGGGAGCACGCCGCTCGACTTCACCTTCTACTTCCCCGGCTACGCCGAGGGCGGCATCTCCGGCGACCTGGTGTGGACCGCGTCGGCGGTCAGCAACTACGAGCGCATGCCGCACGTGCTGACGATGAACCCGGTCAAGCAGATGATCCCGCGGCAGCGGCTGCCCGACGCGATCATCGACGGCTACTGCAAGGGCTACCTGTGGGACGGCTCGTCGCTCGAGGCGCAGTTCGCGCCGTTCGAGTATCCGCTTCCGGGACACTCGCGCGTGCACATGCTGTACCGCTACGGCGGCTCGTCGTTCGGCACCATCGCCAACTCGCGCCGCTTCATCGAGGCGTACCGGCACCCGTCGCTCGAGTGTGTCGTCAACCAGTCGATCTGGTTCGAGGGCGAGGCGAAGTTCGCCGACGTGATCCTGCCCGCCTGCACGTCGTTCGAGCGCTGGGACATCGGCGAGTGGGCCGGCGCCGGCGGCTACGGCCACCACGCGCAGGGCCAGCTGAACCACCGCGTGGTGGTGCTGCAGCACAAGTGCATTGAGCCGCTCGGCGAGTCGAAGTCCGACTACCAGATCTTCCTCGAGATCATGAACCGCATGGGGATGGGGGCGCTGTATTCGGAAGGCTGCGGCGAGCTCGACTGGGTCAAGCGCGTGTTCGACTCGTCCGACCTGCCGCGGCACATCAGCTGGCGCGACTTCGTCAAGAAGGGCTACTTCGTCGTGCCCGCCGAGCCGGAAGCCACGCGCGACCCGGTGTACTTCCGCTGGTATGCGGAGGACCGGGCGAAGGACGTCCCCGAGCCGCATCCGCTGCCGTCGCAGTACACGGACGATTTCGGCAAGGGGCTGCAGACGCCGTCGGGGAAGATCGAGTTCGTCGCCACGACGATCGCCCGCGGCGACCCCGACAACCCCGAGCGCCCGGCGCTCAACCGCTACCTGCCGTCGTGGGAGGGGCCGGGCAACGGCGAACTGGCCGCGCGCTTTCCGCTGCAGCTCACCTCGAGCCATTCCCGCTACAGCTTCCACACCTACGGCGACGGCAAGGCGAGCGCCGTCAACGACATCGACGAGCACCGCGTGCGCGTCGGCGGCTACGACTACTGGGTGCTGCGGATGAGCGCCGACGACGCCAAGCGGCGCGGGATCGGCCAGCACGACCTGGTACGCGTGCACAACGACCGCGGCGCCGTCATCTGCGCCGCCGACGTCTCGCCGCTGGTCGCCCCCGGCGTCGTCAAGGCGTACCAGGCCTCGGCCAACTTCGACCCGATCGACGACGACGAGCGCATCACCGACCGCGGCGGCTGCGTGAACCTGCTGACGCCGCCGAGGCCGCAGATCAGGGGCACCGAAGGCATGGCGTCGAACTCCTGCCTGGTGCAGGTCGAGCGCTGGCACGCCTGACGGGAACCGCGATGAAGAAGTGGAACCTGATCGTCGACGTGGCGCTGTGCGAGAACTGCCGCAACTGCACGCTGGCGGCGAAGGACGAGCACGTCGGCAACGACTTCCCCGGCTACGCGGCACCGGCGCCGGCCCGCGCGAGCGACTGGATCCGTATCACGCGCAAGGTGCGCGGCGCCGCGCCGATGGTCGACGCCGCCTACCTGCCGACGATGTGCAACCACTGCGACGAGGCGCCGTGCGTGAAGGCGGGCAGGGGCGCGGTGCGCAAGCGCGACGACGGCATTGTCATCATCGATCCGGACAAGAGCCGCGGCCGGCGCGACCTGGTCGACGCCTGCCCGTACGGCGCGATCGCGTGGAACGAGGAACTCGCGCTGCCGCAGGCCTGGATCTTCGACGCGCACCTGCTCGACGCCGGCTGGAAGGAACCGCGCTGCGTGCAGGCCTGCCCGACCGGCGCGCTGCGCGCGGTCAAGCACGACGAGGCCGCGATGCAGGCGCAGGCGCGCGCCGAGTCGCTCGAAGTCCTGCGGCCCGAACTCGGCACCAGGCCGCGCGTGTACTACCGGAACCTGCACCGCTTCGCCAGGTGCTTCATCGGCGGCAGCGTCGTCGCCGAGATCGACGGCGTTGCCGAATGCGTGGCGGAGGCAACCGTCGTCGTCCGCAACGCCGGCGCGGAAGTCGCGCGCGCGACGACCGACGCATTCGGCGACTTCAAGTGCGACGGATTGGCGCCGGACAGCGGGCTGTACGCGGTCGAGATCGCGCATCCGCGGCACGGCGTGGCGTTCGCCACCTGTGTTCTTTGCGAAAGCGCCTACCTCGGCACGCTGCGCCTCGAAACGGCCGCAGCCGCCGCTGCCGACGAGCCGGCGCAGGCGGCAGCGAGCGAGGCGTGACGTGCCGGACGATCAACGCGCCGCGCCAGGCGCCCGACTGCCCCGATATCCAGCGCCAGCCGAGGAGATGCGAGCCATGACGCTGTTCACCCCGCGCGCCGAGTCGCCGACGATCCGGATCGCCGACATCGCCTACCTGCGGTTCGGCCGCCGCGATCTGGCGCGCGCGGAACGCTACTTCCTCGACTTCGGGCTGAAGGTCTCGGCGCGCACCGACAGCGCGATCTACCTGCGCGGCGTGCTGCCGCAGCATCACTGCGTGATCGTCGAGTCGAGCCGCCGCGACGGTTTTCTCGCGCTCGGGCTGCGAGCTGCACAAGCGGCCGATCTGCGCACCCTGGCCGCCGCGAACGCGACTCAGGTCGAGGCGGTCCTGGAGCCCGGCGGCGGCGAGGTCGTGCGATTGACCGACCCGGCCGGCTTCCGCGTCGAGGTCGTGCACGGCATACGGGACCTGCCGCGGCTGCCGTCGCGGGCGCCGCGCGTGATGAACCTGCCGCAGGACAAGCGCCGCCGCAATGCGCCGCAGCCGGCGCTGGTCGGCCCGGCCGAGGTGTTCCGACTCGGCCATGCGGTGATGCAGCGGCAGGAGTTCGCGCGCAACGCCAACTGGTACGTGCAGAACTTCGGCCTGATCGCCAGCGACGTGCTGCTGCTGCCCGGCACGCGCGAGCCGGTGCTCGCCTTCCTGCGCTGCGACCGCGGCGACGATCTGGCCGACCATCACACGGTCGTGATCGCGCTCGGGCCGGAGAACGGCTACGAGCACGCGGCGTTCGAACTGCTGGACGTCGACGCGTTGGGCGCGGGCGCGGAGTGGCTGCAGCGGCAGGGCTGGATCAGGGCCTGGGGCATCGGCCGGCACCTGCTCGGCTCGCAGCTGTTCTCCTACCACTACGACGCCAGCGGCTTCACGCTCGAGCACTACGCCGACGGCGACGTGTTCGACGCTCGGTATCCGACCGGCTTTCACGAGGCGTCCAAGGCCGGCCTGTATCTGTGGGGCCCGGACCTGCCCGATCACTTCATCGACATGGCGATGACGCCGAAGCGGGCCGCCGAGGTCGTGCATGGCCTGCGCGCGCGCGAGGAGTTCACGCTGAAGCGCCTGCTCGCCGCCAAGCGCGTGTTCTCGGCCAGGGCGCGCCCGTGGCACGGCAAGCCGGTTCATCGCCCGCGAGCTTCATGACCAGGAGACCACGATGATCACCATCGAAGACATCGTCTACGTCCGCTATGCCGTGCCCGACCTGGACGCGGCCATGACCTTCATGACCGACTTCGGCCTGCACCTGTCAGCCCGCACCGGGTCCGCGCTGTACATGCGTGCCGCAGGCAGCACGCATCACGTCTACATCGCCGAGAAGGCGGCCACACCGCGCGGGATCGGTTTCGGCCTGCGGGCGGGCAGTGCCGACGATCTCGCCCGGCTCGCGGCCGAGACCGGCGCGCGCGTCGAACGCTCCGACGAGCCCGGCGGCGGCAGCCGGGTACGGCTGGCCGATCCGGCCGGCAATCGGGTCGACGTCGTCCACGGCATGGAAGCGCTCGTCCCGCTGCCCACCCCCGAGCCGTTCGGCGCCAACGCCACCGGCCGGCGGACCCGCTTCAACCGCACGGTGCGGCGCGCGCACGGGCCGGCGCACGCCTTGCGGCTCGGCCACATCGCGTTGTACGTGCCGGACATGGCCGCATCGCTCGCCTTTTATCGTGACCTGCTCGGCATGAAGATCGCCGACCGTTACTACGCCGGCGCCGAGGACAACACGATCGCGGCGTTCCTGCGCTGCGGTCTGGGCCGGCGCTTCACCGATCATCACACGGTGGCGCTGGCGCAGCTTCCCAAACCGGGATTCGACCACGCCTCGTTCGAGGTGCTCGACTGGGACGATCTGATGATCGGCCACGACCACCTGCGGCGGACCGGGAGGTACACGCACTCGTGGGGTGTGGGCCGGCACTACGACGGCAGCAACGTCTTCGACTACTGGCGCGACCCGTTCGGCAACAAGCTCGAGCACTACGCCGACGGCGACGTGATCAACGACGACTATCCGGTCAGCAGCAGCGCTTTCGATCCCGCCGACCCCGGCAGGCTGCTGGCGATGTGGGGCCCGCCGTTGTCGGCCGATTTCATGACGTAAAGCGCGCAAACACTTCGACAAGAGACGACATGGCAACCAACCTGATCCGCTACCGGCACGACGACGAGACCCGCTGGGGCGTGGCCGTCGCCGCCGGCATCGCGCCGCTTGCCGGCACTTACGCGACGACCGCCGACCTCATCGCCCACGGCGAGGCCGACTGGAAGGCCGCAGCGAAGTCGCAACCTTCGCTGAAAATTGAAAACGTCGAGGTGCTGTCGCCGATCACCGCGCCCTGCCGCCTGCTGTGCCAGGGCGCGAACTATCGCCAGCACATGATCGAGTCGGGAGTGAACCCCGACGCGAAGGTCTTCAACATGTTCTTCGAGAAGTCGGACTGTTCGATCAACTCGCCGCACGGCGCGGTGACCCGACCGGCGCATGTGGCGCTGCTCGACTACGAGATCGAGCTGGCGCTCGTATTCCGCAAGCCGATCACCGGCCCGGTGACGATCACCGCCGAGAACATGCACGAATACGTGTTCGGGCTGACGATCGCCAACGACGTCTCCGCCCGTGACATCCAGATCCCGCAGATGCAGTTCTTCAAGGGCAAGAGCTACCGCGGCTTCTGTCCGCTGGGACCTTATCTGGCGGTGCTCGAGCGCGAGGAGTTCGCCTACCTCGACGAGCTGACGCTGACGCTGGCGGTCAACGGCGAAGTGCGCCAGCACGACGCAACGAAGAATCTCGTCTACAAGCCGGCGGAGACGATCACCGAGCTGTCGACTTTCAGCGATGTCTCCCCCGGCGATGTGTTGCTGACCGGCACGCCGTCGGGCTGTGCGCTGCGCATTCCGCCGGCTCCTGTGCGCAAGCTGATGCAGTTCGTGCTTCCCGAGCGCAAGTTCTGGGCGACGTTCCGCAAGGTCCAGTCCAGGCGCCCGCAGTACCTGAAGCCGGGCGACCTGATGACGGCCACAATCGCCAGCGCCGACCGCGTGATCGACCTCGGCGAGCAGCGGGTGCGCATCGCCTAGCGGCGGCCGACCGATCGACGAATCGCTCAGCAATGTCATCTGCACTGACCGCTCGCGTCGCCCGGACTTGATCAGCGACGAGGTTCGGCAACCATGACAGCGGACGTTCCGCAACTCGATCGTCGTCCCCGCGCAGCGTCTTGCCCCCGCGCAGGCGGGGCGGGGCCCCGGTGTCCTGCAAGGCGAAAGACGCTGGATTCCCGCTCGCGCGGGAATGACGGCGGGCTGCCGAGGTTCATCGCTGATCAGGCCGAGCCATGACTGCGCTGCCCCAGGCCACGCCCGAGCCGCCGCACGCGTTCTCGATCACCATGCTGCGGATCGGCGCACAGTTGTTGCGCGTCGGTCGCCAGGCCGGCTCGGGGCGTGGCCTGCCGCTGCTGGTCTTCAACGGCATCGGCGGCAACATCGAACTGGTGGAGCCGCTGGCGCGCGCGATGCCGCAGCGCGAGCTGATCACCTTCGACATCCCCGGGGTGGGTCATTCTCCGTTGCCGCTCCGGCCGTACCGCCTCCGTGGTGTCGCCCGCCTGGCCGCGGGCGTGCTCGATCACTACGGCCATCGACGATGCGACGTGCTGGGCGTCTCCTGGGGCGGCGCCGCTGCGCAGCAGTTCGCGCGCAGCGAGCAGAAGCGGTGCCGGCGCCTGATCCTGTGCGCCACGGCGACCGGCGCCTTCATGGTGCCCGCCCGCCCCGGCGTGCTGCTGAAGATGGTGACCCCCAGACGTTATGTGAGCCGCGACTACGCCCGCAAAGTGGCGGGCCACATCTACGGGGGCGAATTCCGCGCCAATCCGGAGCTGGCCGAGGAGATCTTCCGCCATGTCCGCTGGCAGTCGCAGCACGGCTACTACCTTCAGATGGCCGCCACCGCAGGCTGGACGAGCATTCACTGGCTGCACAAGCTGCCGCAGCCGACGCTGCTGATGGCCGGCGCCGACGACCCGCTGGTGCCGCTGGCGAACGCGCGCCTGATGCGGCGCCTGATCCCCAACGCCCGACTGAAGGTGCTCGACTGCGGCCACCTCTTCCTGCTGACGCGTGCCGAGGAGTCGGCGCGTGCGATCGAGGACTTCCTCGACCAACCCTGAAACCGGAGACACCTGCCGTGAGCGAGAAGATTCCGATTGCCCAGCTGGCCGAACATGTCGGTTCGGAACTCGGCACCTCGTCGTGGATCACGCTGGAGCAGGCGCGCATCGACGAGTTCGCGCACTGCACCGGCGACAAGCAGTGGATCCACGTCGATCCGCAGCGGGCGGCCCGCGAGAGCCCCTTCGGCGGCACGATCGCCCACGGCTACCTCACCCTGGCGCTGCTGGCGCCGACCACCTTCGAGGTCATGGTTGAAAACGTCGCGCTGAAGCAGGCGCTGAACTACGGGCTGGACAAGGTTCGCTTCATCGCTCCGGTGCGTGCCGGCAAGCGCGTGCGCAACCGGATCAGGATCGTCGCGGTCGAGGCGAAGGGCGCCGGTCGCTTCCTCGTGACGACCGAGAACACGATCGAGATCGACGGCGAGGAAAAGCCGGCGGTCGTGGCCACGGCGCTGGCCATGTTGATGGGGTGACCAAGATGGCAACCAAGATCGACCTGGATTCCGCCGGCCGCGGCGTGCGGCGGACAAAGCCCGGAGCGGCCCGCCGCGCCCGTCGCGGCGCCGAGCGCGGTGCCCGTCGCGGCGCCGATCGCGCGACTCGCCCCGGCACCGGCCGCGCGGCCGGTGGCGGCGCAGATCGCGGGACCAGTCCCGGCCAGCGCGCGACACGCCTTCCAGCGGTCGCGCGGTTCGCCGTCGCCGTCGGCGCCGCGGGCAGCGGTGCGCTGCGAACGGCCGGCGAGCTGACCGACCTGGTCGTCGACGCGGCCGAGAGCACGCTGGCTTACAACCCGCTGCTCGGTCTTCGCCGCCGCGATCTGGCCACCGCCGCCGGCGCGCTGCTCAAGGCGGTGGCGATCTCGCCCCGACTGGCAACCCGGCACGGCGGCGCGTACCTGGGCGAACTGCGCAAGGTGGTGCGCGGCGACTCCGACGCAAAGCCCGACGCCAAGGACCGGCGCTTTGCCGATCCGGCGTGGCAGACGAACTTCCTGTACCGGCGCCTGATGCAGGCGCACGGGGTCACGCAGAAGAGCCTGGACGATTTCATCGACCGATCCGGGCTCGACCCGCGCAACAAGGCGCGCGCGCATTTCTTTGCATCGCTGGTGACCGACGCCCTTGCACCGAGCAACTTCCTGCTGACCAATCCGGCGGCGGTGCGCAAGATCGTCGATACCGGCGGCGAGCACCTGGTCGCGGGGTTCAGAAACCTGGTGCACGACATCCGCTACAACCACATGCTGCCGCAGCAGGTGGACGCCACGCCGTTCAAGCTCGGCGTCAACGTGGCGACGACCCCCGGGCGGGTGGTCCACCGCACCGAGATGTTCGAGCTGATCCAGTACCTGCCCAGCACGGAGAAGGTCCACGCGCGGCCGCTGGTGATGTCGCCGCCGCAGCTGAACAAGTTCTACGCCATCGACCTCGCCCCCGAAAAGAGCCTGGCCAAGTGGGCGGTCGACTCGGGCGTGCAGTTGTTCGTCGTCAGCTGGCGAAACCCGACCGTCGAGCAGGCCCACTGGGGTCTGGAGGACTACGCGCTGGCGCTCGACCAGGCGGTCGACGTCGCGCGGGCGATCACCGGCAGTCCCGACGTCAACATGTGGGGCAGCTGTTCCGGCGGCATGACGCTCGCGGCCTACCTCGGTTGGCTCGCCGCCAGGGGCGAGCGCAAGGTCGCCAACACCACCTGGGCGGTGTGCATTCTCGATACCGAGGCGGCGCTCAATGATTCGACGTTGGGCCTGTTTAACACGCCGCAGACGATCCGTGCCGTTAAGGCGCGCTCGCGCCGGCGCGGTGTGGTCACCGGCGAAGAGATGGCGCGCCTGTTCGCCTGGCTGCGGCCGAACGACCTGATCTGGAACTACTGGGTCAACAACTA
>CAYLZU010000094.1:0-10343 GCA_964388005.1 uncultured Burkholderiaceae bacterium | reverse complement strand
GCAAGCGGCTGCGATTGCCGCCGCCGCACGACGACACGGTGGTGCTGGACATCGGCGGCGTGATGGTCGAGCTGGTGCCGGCCGACGGGAAGGTGGCCGCCGGGGCGGCCGGTTCGGTCGTCTACTTGGACGCGGTCGACTTCGACACCATGTTGCCGCACCTTCTGTCGCTGGGCGCGACGCTTCATCGCGCGCCCGGCGACATCGAGCACGGCATGAGGATGTGCCAGGTCCGCGATCCCTGGGGCCACTGCATCGGCCTGCGCGGCCAGACGATCTCTTGCCGCCGGCGCCGGCCGGCGCTTATTCTGGGCCGCTGTGCATCGAACGGGAGGCGCCGATGGGCCGATTCGTCATCGCCGTGTACAAGCCCAGGCCGGGCTGCGAGGACAAGCTGGTCGAGGTCGTCCGCAGGCACGCCGGCGTGCTGCGCGCCGAGGGGCTGATCAGCGAACGCGAGGCGCACGCGATGCGCGCCGCCGACGGCACGGTGGTCGAGGTCTTCGAGTGGCTGTCGACGGCAGCGATCGAGCGCGCGCACAGCAACCCGGCCGTGCAGGCGCTGTGGGCCGAGTTCGGCGACGCCTGCGAGTACGTGCCGATCGCCGGCGTGGCCGAGGCGCAGCACGTGTTCTCGGAGTTCGAGGCCCTGCCGCGGTGATCCGCATCGCCGCCATCGATCACATCGTGCTGCGGGTGCGCGAGCCGCAGCCGATGGTCGAGTTCTACTGCAAGGTGCTCGGGTGCACGCTGGAACGGAACATGGACGAGATCGGCCTGATCCAGTTGCGCGCCGGCACCTCGCTGATCGACCTGATTGCCGTCGACGGGCCGCTCGGCCGCTCCGGCGGCGCCGCGCCCGGCGCCGAAGGGCGCAATGTCGACCACTTCTGCCTGCGCCTCGACGGCTTCGACGAAGCCTCCGTGCGCGCGCATCTTGCCGCCTGCGGCATCGTCGCCGGCGAAACCGCGTCGCGCTACGGCGCCGAGGGTTCGGGGCCGTCGATCTACGTCGCCGATCCGGAAGGCAACACGGTCGAGCTGAAGGGTCCGGCGTGGCCGCGATGAGCGCTCGGACGCGGCGCCGGCCGGCCAGCCGCGCATGACGGTCGACACGGCGCCGGAAGCCGCTCCTGCGGTGCGGCCGATCGCGCTGGCGCAGCCGCTGCAATGGCTGCGCCGGGGCTGGGACGACATGCACGCCTGCTTCGGCCCCAGCCTGCTGCATGGGCTGGTGGTCGCCCTCGGCGGGCTGGCGGTCGTCACCCTGACGCTGCATGCGGCGCTGCTGATGCCCGGCGCGCTGACCGGTTTCCTGCTGATCGGCCCGATCCTGTGCACGGGGCTGTACGAACTGAGCCGGCGCCGGGCCGCCGGCGAGCGGCCGCGGCTTGCGCATGCGATCGATGCCTGGCGGCGCGGCACCCGTCCGCTGGTGGCGCTCGGCGTGCTGCTGTTCGTCGCCGCCACCGCCTGGGTGCTGGTCTCGGCGGCGCTGTTCGCGCTGTTCGTCGCCGAGCCGATCGATTCGCCGCTGCGCTTCCTGCGCTACGCGGTCGCCGGGCAGGGCGGCTGGCTGTTCTTCCTCTGGCTCGTGGCCGGCGGGCTCGGCGCGGCGCTGGTGTTCTCGCTGACCGTCGTCTCGGCGCCGCTGCTGCTCGACCGGCGGGTGAGCCTGCGCGTGGCGGCCCTGTCGAGCGTGCGCGCGGTCGGCGACAACCCGGCGCCGATGGCGCTGTGGGCGCTGATCATCATGCTGGCGACCGCGGCGTCGATGGCGACGCTGATGATCGGCTTCGTGTTCGCAGTGCCGGTGATCGGGCACGCCACCTGGCACGCCTACCGCGACGTGCTCGACGTCGGGCAGCTGCCGCCGCGCGCCTGAATCGATGCAGCCCGGCCCATTCGGCCTGACCGAGGCTCAGGTCGCCGAGTTCGGCATGACCTGGGGCGTGGGCGCGTTCATCGCCTTCATGCTGTTCATCATCTGGAAGCTGGCGCGGGACTCGAAGGCCGGCCGCTTCGGCACCTTCATCCTGTTCTTCGTGCTCGCCTTCGGCATCCTCGGCTTCATCGCCAAGCAGGTCATCCAGTGGCTGATCGGCATCGAGTAATCGCCGCCGTCTCAGCCTTCGCGGGTCCAGGTGAAGACTCGCATCGGCGGGATGTTGAAGAGCTCCCACTCGCGCCGCGGTTCGCCGAGGTAGGGTGCGGTCCGCTCGGCCACGCGCGGCGTCACCTGGTAGGCGACGAAGCGCCCGCCGGGAGCCAGCGATCGCGCCACGGCGGCGGCGATGCGGTCGCCGACATCGCGCGGCATCGTGGAGAAGGGAATGCCGGAGATCACCGCGTCGGGCGCCGGAAGATCGCGCTCGGCGAGAAAACGCTCGATGTGCTCGGCGCTGCCGCTGACGACCGCCAGCCGCGGATCGCGGATCGTCGCCCGCAGGCGGGCGGCGAAGTCCTCGGACAGCTCGATCGCCAGCAGGTGCGCCGCGGCCGGCATCGCGCCCAGGAACGCCCGCGTCGTGCCGCCGGTGCCGGGCCCGAGTTCGACCACGCAGCGCGCCCGCAGCAGCCGCGCGTTGCGCACCAGATGCTGCTCGAGCACGTGCGAACTCGGGATCACCGAGCCGACCTGGTCGGGGTGGGCGATGAAGCCGCGCAGGAAGGCGATGCGTTCGCGCAGCGCCTGCAGCATCGGCTCGCCCGCGGCTCGCTCGCGCGCCGCAGGCAGGCCGGACAGTCCGGCGCGCGCGACACCGGCGTGAGAACCGCGCTGATCGTCTCGTCGCATACTCCTCCCCCGATGGTCCGGGCCGCTCGCCGGGACCGATGCGCCGATCGGCGCGGTGTTGTGCGGTGAGTCTAACCTCCGAGAGCCCGTCATCCTGGCGCTTCTGCGTGGCGCCGATGATGGACTGGACCGACCGGCACTGCCGCTACTTCCACCGGCAGCTGTCGCGCCGCGCGCGACTTTACACGGAGATGATGACCACCGGCGCGCTGCTGCACGGCGACCTGGCGCGGCACCTCGACTTCGACCCTGCGGAGCATCCGCTGGCGCTGCAGCTCGGAGGATCGGAGCCGGACGCGCTGGCCCGCTGCGCCAGGCTGGGCGAGCGCTGGGGCTACGACGAGATCAACCTGAACTGCGGCTGTCCCTCGGAGCGGGTGCAGCGCGGCGCCTTCGGCGCCTGCCTGATGGCGGAGCCGGGCCTCGTCGCCGACTGCGTCAGGGCGATGCGCGATGCGGTCGCGATTCCGGTGACGGTCAAGCACCGCATCGGCATCGACCGCATCGACGACTACGGGTTCGTGCGCGACTTCGTCGGCCGCCTGCACGAGGCCGGCTGCGGGGTGTTCATCGTCCATGCCCGCAACGCCTGGCTGTCCGGGCTGAGCCCGAAGGAGAATCGCGAGCTGCCGCCGCTGCGCTACGAGGTCGTCTTTCGGCTGGCGGCGGAGTTTCCGGCGGCGCGGTTCGTGCTCAACGGCGGCATCGTGACGCTGGCGCAGGCCGAGGAGCCGCTGCGGAGGCTGGCGGGAGTGATGCTCGGCCGCGCCGCATACCACGACCCGTATCTGCTCGCCGCAGTCGACTCGCGGCTGTTCGGCGAGCCCTCGCCGCCGCCGTCGCGGGCTGCGGTGGTCGCGGCGATGTCCGCTTACCTCGAACGGCAGGCGGCGTCGGGCACGCCGCCGCGGGCGATCCTGCGCCACCTGCTTGGCCTGTACCACGGCGAGCCGGGGGCGCGGAACTGGCGGCGCCTGCTCAGCGATCCGGCGTTCGTCGCCCGCCACGGCGTGCACAGCCTGCGGGCGGCGGCGCGGGCCTTCGCCGCCCATCGCCTCGACGCGGTGCCGGCGGCGCGGGCGCAGGCGGACTGACCGCACCAGCCTGCGCCGTCAAGGCTTGACCGGGCCGCAGTCCTCGACGTACAGCTCCTCGGCGCGCTTGACGCGCCGCGTTGCCTCGGCGCGTTTCTTCGCCGTGGCGTTGGCGAGCTCGTCCCGTGCCGCGTTCAGCCGCGACAGCAGCCGCCGGCAGTGCTGCTCCTGCTTCCTTGCCCGGGCCTCGGCCTTCTCCTTCTCGCGGGCCAGTCGTTCTTCCTCGGCCTTGCGGGCGCGGTCGATCGCGGCGGCATTGCGAACATCCTGCTGGCCGCGCTCGCGCGCCGACTTCTGATCCGCCGCGCTCGGCGTTTCTGCCGGCGGCAGTGTCCGTACCGGTCGAGTGCCGGCAGGGCAGGTGCCTTGCGCATAGGCCACCCTGCCATCGGGCGTCTCACAGCGCTGGACCTCCTGCGCCATTGACGGCAGGGCAGGAGCCAGCATGGCCACGAACAGAAGCCGGTAAAGAATCACCGCTGCCTCGGGCACAGGGCGCGGTGATCGTCCTGCGCCCGCCGCAGCGCCAGTTCGGCGGAGGCGCGCGACTCGCCCGAGGACGCTTCGAGATCCTGCCGCAGCCGCTCGATGTCGCGCAGCCGCGCCTCGCATTCGCGCCGCTGCGCCGCCAGCTGCTCGGTCAGTTGCCGGTCTTCCTGGATCGGGTCGGGCAGCGGACGCGGGCGGCTGCGCTCCAGTCCTGCCGCCGGCTTGCCGTCGTTGCCCTTTGCCGGCGGCAGCGCACCGTCGTGGATCACCACCGGCGGCGA
This sequence comes from uncultured Burkholderiaceae bacterium, assembly GCA_964388005.1. GTDB lineage: Bacteria > Pseudomonadota > Gammaproteobacteria > Burkholderiales > Burkholderiaceae_F > JADJWR01. Next base: position 5,682 of record CAYLZU010000094.1, on the reverse strand, counting down.
CTGGTCGACCTTGCGCACCAGCTTCGTGCCCGGCGGGCAATCGGTGTTCGAGTACACGACCCGGCCGTCGGCGGATTCGCAGCGCACGATCGCGGCTGCCGCGGCGCGCAGCGGGCCGGCGCCGAGGATCAGGGCACAGGCAACGGCGGTGGCGAGACGCATCGGGCGGGCTCCCGCGGCGCGTTCAGTGTACCCAGCGGACCCTGCGGGCCCAAGCCTCAAAGCACCTTGCCGGGGTTCATCAGGCCGAGCGGATCGAGCGCGCGCTTGATGCCGCGCATCAGTTCCAGTTCGACCGCCGGCTTGTAGCGGCGGATCGCCTCGCGCTTCAGTTGCCCGAGGCCGTGTTCGGCGCTGATCGAGCCGCCGCGCGCATGCACGGCGTCGTTGACGATGGCGTTGATCTCGTGCTCGTGGGCGAAGGCGACCGCGATCGGCGTGCCGGCCACCGTGCCCATGTTGTAGTGCAGGTTGCCGTCGCCGAGGTGGCCGAAGACGATCGGCTCGATCCAGTCGAAACGCCGCCGCAGTTCGGCGTTGGTGGTGGCCACGAACTCGGCGATCGACGACACCGGCAGCGAGATGTCGTGCTTGACGTTGCCGCCCCGCCTGGCGTGCGCCTCGGGAATGCCCTCGCGCAGCGCCCACAGCGCCCGCGCCTCGGCGAGCGAACTGGCGACGGCGGCGTCGGCGATCTCGCCGGCGTCGAGCGCCCCGGCGAGCAGGCGCTCGAACAGGGCCCGCGCGTGCTCGCCGCTTTCGGCATCGGAGATCTCCAGCAGCGCGTACCACGGGTGCGCCAGCGGCAGCGGCATGCGCAGCGCCGGCAGCGTCTCGACCGCGTGCCTGAGGGTGATTTCGCCCATCACCTCGAAGGCGGTGAGCGCGGCGCCGGCGGCGGCGCGGGCGCGTTCGAGCAGCCGCGACGCCGCTTCGAGCGACGGCGTCGCCGCCAGCGCCGTCATCTGCGCCGCCGGCAGCGGGAACAGTTTCAGCGTCGCCGCGGTGATGATCCCGAGCGTGCCCTCGGCGCCGATGAACAGGTGCTTGAGGTCGTAGCCGGTGTTGTCCTTGCGCAGGCCGCGCAGGCCGTTCCAGATCTCGCCGCTCGCCAGCACGACCTCCAGGCCGAGCGCCAGGTCGCGCATGTTGCCGTAGCGCAGCACCTGGGTGCCGCCGGCGTTGGTCGACAGGTTGCCGCCGATGGTGGCGCTGCCCTCGGCGGCGAGGCTGAGCGGGAACAGCCTGCCGCGGCCGTGCGCCGCCTGCTGCACCGCCTGCAGGATGCAGCCGGCCTCCACCGTCATGGTGTCGTTGGCGGTGTCGATGGCGCGCACGCGGTTCATCCGCTGCAGACTGATGAGCACCGCGGCGCCGGAGTCATCCGGCGTGCCGCCGCCGACCAGCCCGGTATTGCCGCCCTGGGGCACCATCGGCGCGCGCGCTGCGACGCAGGCGCGGACCACGGCGGCGACCTCGCCGGTGCATCCCGGGCGCACCACCGCCAGCGCCCGGCCGCGGTAGCGCTGGCGCCAGTCGACGAGGTAGGGGGCGGCGTCGTCGCCGGTCAGCACCTGGGCCGCGCCGACGGCCGCGGCGAGATCGGCAAGCAGGTTCATTTCGCGGCTGCCGCGCGCGCCGCCCGCTTGAAGGGCCGCAGGTAGACGATGCCGGCGACGAAGAAGGCGAGGCCAAGGACGATCTCGATCGCCGCCAGCGCGTTCGCCGGCCAGGCATCGAAGATCCGCACCGAGCCTTCGGCGATGTACAGCAGCGACAGCAGCACCGCCCACTGCATCGCCATCACCTCGCCGCGCCAGACGCCCCGCAGCGGCAGCAGCAGCGGCAGCGCCTTGACCACCAGCCAGGACCCTCCGGGCCGCAGCGGCGCCAGCGGCCACTCCCACAGCACCGCCAGCAGCAGCAGCGCGATCCAGCTCGCGGCTGCGGCGCGCCAGGCCGCGCGCTGCGCCGGTGTCAGGGCGGGCGCCGGCATCGGCGTCGCTATCCGCGCAGCTTCAGGGCCACGGTCGCCAGCCGTTTGCCCAGGGCGACGGCGAGCCGGCCTTCCTCCGCCGTCACCGGCTGCTGGTCCAGCCGCGCGTGATGGCTGGCGCCGTAGGGCGTGCCGCCGCTCGCGGTCGTGTTCAGGTCGGGCTCGGTGTAGGGCAGGCCGACGATCAGCATGCCGTGGTGCAGCAGCGGCAGCATCATCGACAGCAGCGTCGACTCCTGCCCGCCGTGCAGCGAGTTGCTCGAGGTGAACACGGCAGCCGGCTTGCCGGCGAGCCGGCCCGACAGCCAGATGCCGGCGGTGCCATCGAGGAAGTGCTTCAGCGGCGCCGCCATGTGGCCGAAGCGGGTCGGCGAGCCCAGCGCCAGCCCGGCGCACTCGACGAGATCGGCGAGTTCGGCGTAGGGGCTGCCCTCGGGCGGCACGGGCGGCGCCGCGACCTCGGTGACCGGCGCCACCGGCGGCACCGTGCGCAGCCGCGCCCCGGCGCCCGCGGTCGCGTCGATGCCCTGCGCCACCAGTTCGGCCAGCCGGCGCGTGGCGCCGTGGCGCGAGTAGTACAGGACGAGGATTTCGGCGGCGGCGGGCAAGGTGCGCTCGGTACTATGAACCTGGCCCGCAGTCCGCGGCAGTCGGGGACTCCGGGGCAGATCCATTGCAGGGGCGGATTATAGGAACGCGATGTCCGGCGCCTTCTTCGATCACGTGCGCGAGCGGATGCCGCGGCTGGCCGGGCTGCTGCGCGTGGACCGCTGGCCGCAGCAGGCGTGGATCCGGATCGAGCGCGCCCGCGAGGTGCTGGCCTTCGCCTATCAGCGCGCGCGCGAGGTGCGGCTGGCCGAGGTGGCGGGCAGCCTCACCTTCACCACCACGCTGTCGATCGTGCCGCTGCTGGCCGTGGTGCTGTCGGTGTTCTCGGCCTTTCCGCTGTTTTCCGAGACGCGGCTGGAGTTCGAACGGCTGCTCGGCGAACTGCTGCCGCCGCAGATCGCCGCCACCATCCTCGGTTACATCTCCGGCTTCGCCGCCAGGGCCGCCGGGCTGACCGCGGTCGGCGTGCTGTTCCTGTTCGTCACCGCGCTGCTGATGATCTACACGGTCGACGCCGTGCTCAACGAGATCTGGAAGGTGCAGCAGGTGCGCGGCTGGATGGCGCGAATCCTCGTGTACTGGGCGCTGCTGACGGTCGGGCCGCTGGCGGTGGGCGCCAGCCTGAGCGCGACCACCTACCTGCTGGCGCTGCCGTCGGACCCGATCGACGATGCGGCGTGGCCGCTGCGGCTGCTGCTCGATGTCGGGCCGTTCGTCCTCGGCGGGGTGGCGCTGGCGGCGCTGTATGTCGTCGTGCCGAACCGCCGCGTCCATTGGCACGACGCGCTGATCGGCGGTTTCGTCGCCTCCGCGCTCGGCGAGGTGCTGAGCTGGGGCTTCGGCATCTACATCCGCACCGGTACGCTGACCAGCATCTACGGGGCCTTCTCGGCGCTGCCGCTGCTGCTGCTGTGGATCTACCTGTCGTGGGGCGTGCTGCTGTTCGGCGCCGCCATCGCCGCCACCCTGCCGATGCTGCGCGCGACGCGCTTTGCCGACGAGCGGCGGGCCGGCAACCGCTTCGTGACTGCGGCGGCGCTGCTGCAGTCGCTGCTGCTGGCGCGCAGCCGCGGCGGCGACGACGGCCGTGTCGCCGTCGAGGCGCTGGTGCGCGAGGTCCGCGTCGCCGAGGACGCCGGCTTCGCCCTGCTGCTGGAACTGGAGCGGCTTGGCTACGTGTCGCGGCTCGAGGGCGTCCACGCCGGCAAGTGGCTGCTGACCTGCGACCCTCGCCAGGCGACGCTGCTGCCGCTGTTCCGGCGGCTGGCGGTCGATCCCGGCAACTCGCTGCTCGTCTCGCGTCCGGAACTGGCGTCGTGGCTGGCGCAGGGGCTCGAGTCGGACTGGCTGCGGCGGCCGCTCGTCGAGGCGCTCGGCGCGCCGCGCGGGGCCGAGGTCGCGGAGCAATCCGGTCCGCCGTTGTCGAGCGCGGCGGTGCGCCGGCCGACGCCGCGCTGACGGAGGTTGTGCGGAGTGAGGCAGAGCCGTTCGGCCGCGGATCCGCCTACAGGCAGGGCCGAAGGGTCGTTTCGCCCGCCTCGATCGGAATCCAGTGCGACAGCGGCCGGCAGCGGCCGTCGAAACACAGGCTGTAGTCGGCGGTGAAGCCGGAGCGCGCCAGGCGCAGTTCACGCAGCCAGCGCGAGGCCGGGCGGAAGTGCCAGGCGCCATCGGCCAGCACGGCATCGTGCGGCGGCTCCATTCCGGCGCCGCTGCCGCGGATGCGGGCCCCGGTCGCGTACAGCCAGCGGCCGGCGACGACATAGTCCTCCTCCCACAGCAGCTTCTCGACCGAGTGCTGCCACGCGAGCGTGAAGTGCCCAGCCGGCAGCGCCACCGTCAGCGCGCCGGCGACGAGGCACAGGGCCGCGACGGTCACGCGCGTCGCATCGCCGCCGCCCGCAGGCGGCTACGTTCGCGCAGGGCGTGCCAGAGCGCCAGGGCGGAGGCCATCGCCAGGCCGATCTCGTCGGTGGCCGGCAGTGCGGCGACGAGGAAGCCTGCCGAGACGAAGGCAAAGGCGCGCTCATACCAGCGCAGGGGCCCCAGCCAGTGGCCGATCGCCGCCCCGCCCCACAGGGCGATCGCCACGACGGCCTTGAAGATGATCCAGGCGATGGCGATCCAGCTGTCCGACTGCAGCATCAGCGCCGGGGCATAGACGGCCATGAACGGCACGATGAAGCCGGCGGCGGCGATGCGGATCGCCTGCACGCTGATGCGCAGGCCCGTCTCGCGGGCGATCGGCGAGGCGGCGAAGCAGGCCAGCGCCACCGGCGGCGTGAGATCGGCCATGATGCCGAAGTAGAAGACGAACATGTGCGAGATGATCAGCGGCACGCCGAGTTTGAGCAACGCCGGCGCGGCGATCGCGCTGGTGATGATGTAGTTGGGAATGGTCGGGATGCCCATGCCGAGCACCAGGCAGACGATCATCGTCAGCACCAGCGACAAAAACAGGCTCTTCTCGCCGACGTGCAGGATGTAGCCGGCGAAGCTCGATGCCGCGCCGGTGAGCGTCAGCACGCCGATGATCACGCCGACGATCGCGCAGGCCACGCCGACCGGCAGCGCCTGGCGCGCGCCGTCGATCAGGCTGTCGCGCAGCAGTTTCAGCGTGTGACGTCCGCCCTTCACCGACAGGGCCAGCACGATGAGCGCCGCGATCACCGCGAGCACCGGATAGACGCCCCACTTGACCAGTGTCGCGCTGGAAAGGCCCACCGCGAGCCAGAACACATAGCGGAACGCCAGCGAGGAGAGCCGCGCGGCGATCGCGGCGCCGAGGATCAGGATCGCGGTGAGGGCGAGGCCGACCATGCCCGCATACATCGGCGTGTAGCCGGCGAACAGCATCCACACCAGCGCCGCGAGAGGCAGCACCAGATACCATTGCGCGCGCATCGCGCGCCAGGGGTTCGGGCATTCCTCCTTGGGCAGGCCGGTGAGGTTCTTGCGCCCGGCCTCGAGATGCACCATCCAGAAAGTGGTGGCGTAGTAGAGGATCGCGGGAATCAGCGCGGCCTTGACGATCTCGGCATAGGGCACGTTGAGGTTCTCGGCCATGATGAAGGCCA
>CAYLZU010000093.1:0-10354 GCA_964388005.1 uncultured Burkholderiaceae bacterium | reverse complement strand
ATCGCCACCCGCTGGTTCAGCCGCCGCACCTCGCGCTGCAGCCGCGTGTTCTGGATGTCGGCGTGCAGCGCCTTCACCACCAGCACGATCAGCCCGATCAGTAGCAGCAGCGCCGGCGGGTAGAAGATGCCGGTGTAGTTGGCGAGCCTGTCGATCAGACCCGGCCACAGTCCGAGCACGGCCGCCGCCGCCGCGACCACGACCCAGAACAGGCCGTGCATCACGTACAGGTGGTCGCGCCGCAGCAGCAGCAGGATCAGTGCCGCCAGCGCCAGCCCGAGCAGGCCGGTGGTCAGGTTCAGCGCCGACATCGCGGGGCGCGCATCGCCATGGAATCGCCGTTCATTTCTTCGCTGCCGAAGGCTCGGAATCGAGCCGGTCGCGCAGCGCACGATACTGCGGGTTGGCGGGCTCCGCGCGCAGCGCCATCTCGACATCGCGGCGGGCGGCGGCGGCATCGCCGGCGAAGTAGCCGAGCAGCGCCCGGGCGAAGAACGCCGGCCCGCTCGGCTTGTTCTGGATCAGCGGATCGAGGATCGCGCGCGCGGCGCCGAAGTCCTGCCTGCCGATGTGCGCCATCGCCAGCCCGACCTGGTAGCGGGTGTTGCCCGGCTCGGCGGCGATGAGCTGCGTGTAGTCGGCGATCGCGGTGTCGTACTGCTTGACCGCCACCGCGGCCTCGGCGCGGCGCAGCCGCGTGATGCGCTCGGCCCGTTCGTCCTGTGGTTTCGCGAGCGCCGTTCCCAGGCTCGCGTAGGCATCGGCAAAGCGGCCGAGCGCGAACAACGATTCGCCTCGGTGGTAGTACAGCGCCGGCTCGGTGAAGCCCTTGCGCTCGGCACCGGCGAAGGAGTCGAGCGCTGCCTGGTGCTGCCGCAACTGCTGCTGCGCCACCCCCTTGTTGAAGCTCGCCGAGCCGAGCGGTTCGCCGAGCGATTCGGCCTGCGTGAAGTGGCGCAGTGCCGTCTCGTAGCCGCCCTTCTCCATGAACTCGGCGCCGAGGTTGAGCCACGGCCGCCAGCGGCCGACCGCGTTGGCCGGCGCCGCCAGATCGACCTTCTCGGCCGCATCGGCCCAGGCGGTCTGGGCGTCGCGCAGCGACAGCAGCCGCTCGAACGCCAGCCCGGCGAAGACGCCGGCCAGCACGACGCCGATGGCGAGCTGCACGTTGCGCTTCACGCCCACCAGCGGCAGCGCCACCACGAGCGGCATCGTCAGCGCCCACAGGTAGCTGCGATACAGCACGAACGGATCCTGCACCCACACGGTGGCGAACTCGGTGGCAAACAGCAGCGCCGGAAACAGGATCGCGAGGCCGGCGAGCCCGGCGACGTCAGACCGCCGCAGCACCAGCCAGGCCGAGCCCGCGAGCAGCGCCAGATAGCCGATCGCGCCGGCGGTCTGCGGCCAGCCCCAGAAGGCGAGAGGGAACGCGGGCCGCAGGTCGATCGCCATGCGGGTCACGTCGGGGATGAACCAGAACCAGCCGTAGTGGAAGAAGCGCGTTGCCTGGTTGGCGATCGACAGCCCGTACAGCCGCTCGCCGATGCCGGGCGAAAGCTGCTCCAGTTGCGCCACGTAGGCGCGCGAGGTCTCGTCGAAGACGGTGCCGATGATGCCGCCGTAGGCGCCATGGAGCGCCGCCGCGGCGGCGACGAGGATCGCCAGCGCCGCGGCCGCCACCGCCGCCACCTGCCTTGCCGGCGGCCGCCTGACGAACACGTACAGCGGCACTGCGAGCAGCATCGCCGTCACCGCATGCTCCTTCGACAGCACCGCGGCGACATAGCAGGCCAGAGCAACGACGAACCACGCCTTGCCGCCACCCGTCAGCGCGCGCACGAAGGCGAGGCAGCCCAGCGCCACGAACAGCGCCGCCATCACCACCGAGCGCTGGATCAGGTAGGCCACCGCGTACACCGCCACCGGATTGAGCGCGAACAGCGCCACGCCGATGCGCAGCGCCAGCGTGCGCGAGACGGCGAAGTCCGGTTTTCGGCTCTCCTCCGGCGGAAACTCGGTGCGCTCCATCAGCAGCGACAGCAGCCGGTAGACGGCGAACACCGTCGCCAGGTGCAGCACGACATTGACGAAGCGCTGCACCGGCCAGCTTTCGCCGAAGAGTGCCTGGACCCAGACGAAGCTGCCGTACGACAGCAGCCGCGCCTTCAGTTCCGTGAGCCCCCCGTACTGGCCGAAGACGGTGCCGTCGGCGAGCCGCGCGTCGTCGAAGATCAGCGCGTTGCCGAAGCTCGCCCAGTACAGCAGCAAGACCGCCAGCGACAGGCCGCCGACATACAGCAGCAGGCTCGCATCGGCCCTGGTCTTCATGGAAGCTGGTTGGCGCTGAACCGTAGCAATCCTGTGTCATTCCCGCGCAAGCGGGAATCCAGTGTCTTTCGCTGCGCAACACACTGTGTCGTCCACGCGCAGGCGCGTACCGAAGGTCCTTGCAGAGTTGGATTCCCGCTTGCGCGGGAATGACACCTGCACGCAGCTGCACGAAATGCCGTCCGGGCTGAGTTGCATCGCCAACAAGGTCACCGAGTGATTGAGTTTCGTCGAGAGTACCGCCGGCTCGGCGTCGATATGCACGTGCGCTTCTCGGACGAGTCTAACGGCCCCGCCGGTATCATCCGGCCGCCGCTTCCCCCTGCCGCGCTGCCCGCCGCCGGCGCTCGACCGCTCCCTTCCCGCCCTCGGCCGCGATGACCGATCCGCTGCGCATCCTGCACGTCGGCAAGTTCTTCCCGCCGGCGCACGGCGGCATCGAAGTGTTCCTCGCCGACCTGCTCGCCGCGCAGCGCGAGCAGGGGCTCGACGCCGCCGCGATCGTGCACGGCAGGCCGCAACCCACCGATCCCGACTGGCTGGTCCGGGTGCCCGTGCAGGCGCAGTGGATCTATGCGCCGATCGCCGTCGGTTTCCGCGCCGCGCTGGCAAGAGCGATCGGGCGCTTCGCCCCCGACGTGCTTCACCTGCACATGCCGAACAACGCCGTGTTCTGGGCGCTGACGCTGCCATCCGCGGGCCGCGTGCCGTGGGTGGTGCACTGGCACGCCGACGTCGTGCGCACCCGCATGCGGGCGGCGCTGCGACTGGCCTACACGGCGTACCGGCCGTTCGAGCAGGCGGTGCTGGAACGCGCCGAGCGGATCCTCGTCACCTCGGCCCCGTACCTGGAGGCCAGCGAGCCGCTGCGGCCGTGGCGCGAGAAGTGCGCGGTGGTGCCGCTCGGCCTGGCGGTGGACGTCGATGACGTGGTGGTGCCGTTGCGCGCCGCGCCGCCGCTGCGACTGCTGGCGATCGGCAGGCTCGCCTACTACAAGGGCTTCGACACGCTGATCCGCGCCGTCGCCGCGACGAAGGACGTCGAGCTGGCGATCGTCGGCGACGGCGAACTGCGCGCCGAGCTCGAAGCGCTGATCCACGGCCTGTGGCCTGAGGGCGCGGCGCCGGTGCGGCTCGAAGGCAGCGTCGACGAGTCCGCCAAGCGCCGCCTGCTCGCCCAGTGCGGCGCGGTGGCGGTGCCGTCGTGCGAACGCAGTGAGGCGTTCGGGGTCGTGGTGCTGGAAGCGATGCGCCACGGCCGGCCGGTGATCGCCTCCGACCTCGCAGGCTCGGGCCTGCCCTGGCTGGTGCGCGAGGCGGGCTGCGGGCTGCTGGCGCCGGTCGCCGATGTCGGAGGCTGGGCGCGGGCGATCGCCGCGCTGCGCGACGATCCGGCGCTGCGCGCGCGGCTCGGCGGCCAAGGCCGCGCTGCTCTCGCCGAGCGCTTCACGATCGACGCCTGCGCGCGGGCCATCGCCGCGCAGTACGCGCTGTGCGTCGCGCCCGACCGGGCTGCCGCGGCGTCGAAGGATCTGCTGGTCGTCATCCCGGCGCGCGACGAGGCGCCGACGATCGGCCTCGTGATCGGGCAACTGAAGGCGCGCGGCTTCGACGAGGTGCTGGTGATCGACGATCACAGCAGCGACGGCACCGGCGACACCGCGCGCGCCGCCGGCGCGGTGGTCGTGCGGCCGGTGCTGCCGGTCGGCGCCTGGGGGGCGACGCAGACCGGCATCCGCTGGGCGCTGGCGCGGGGCTACACGGCGGTGCTGAGCATGGATGCCGACGGCCAGCACGAGGTGCCGGAGATCGACGCCCTGCTCGCCGCCAGCCGCGAGGCGGATCTGGTGATCGGCGCCCATCCGCAGCGCGCCAGCCGTCTGCGGCACGTTGCCTGGTGGTGGTTCCGCACCCTCACCGGCTTCGAACTGCGCGACCTCACCTCCGGCTTCCGCTGGTACGGCCGCGCGGCGATGCAGCTGATGGCCTCGCGCGAGGCGACGCTGCTCGACTACCAGGATCTCGGCGCGCTGCTGCTGATGAACCGCGCCGGCCTGCGCATCGTCGAGGTGCCGGTGTCGATGTCGCCGCGCGCGGTCGGCGCCTCGCGGGTATTCCGCTCCTGGGGCAGCGTCGCCCGCTACATGGCGGCGACGACGCTGCTGTGCCTGTCGCGCTGGGAGCTGCCGTCGAAGCGCGCGGCGCGCTGACGCGATGCGCCGGGCCGCCGCCGCGCTGCTGCTGGCCGTGACCCCGCTCGCCGCGGCGGCGCCGATCGACGCCGACCGCTTCTGCCGCCTCGTCGCATCGGAGGCCGCAGGCGCATCGCTTCCCGCGCCCGACCCGGCGCGGCTCGATCGTTCGCCGAGCCGCGACCGCCAGTGGCCGCTGTTTCGTGACCTCATGGCCAGCCCCATCGACGCGCCCTGCCGCGCGGCGCGGCTGGCGCAATCGGCGGCCGCGTCGTCCGCCTCGCCGGCGGCGGCGATGCGCTGGCTGGCAGCGCTCGGCGGCGCGGAGTCCGTTCGCGATCCCTCGCCGCAACGGCCGCCGCGCATCAGCGCCGTCGATCCGCTCGCCGTCGCGCTCGACTGGCTGCGGCCGCTGGCCGCAACGTCGGCAATGCCCTGGCCGCCGTCGCTGCCTGCAGTCGCGGCGCTTCCCGACCCGCTACGGCGGGAACTCGCCACCCTGCTCGGTGCCATCGGCAGCGCCCATGTCCAACTGGAGGCCGCGACCCGCCGCCTGCCCGCGAATCCCGACGCCGGCAACCTGCGCGCCCAGGCGCTGCACGGCGCGCCCGCGGCGTCGCCCGAGCTCGACATCCTTCGCCTGCTGCCGCGGCTCGACCGGCCGCTGCTCGCCAACGGCATGATCGACCTCGTCGACGCCGTCGAGCGCTTCGCGCGCTTCATCGCCGACTCGCCGTCGCTGCCCGAGGTCGACTGGCGGATCGACACCCCGCTCGGCGCCGTGATCGTCGACACCACCGGCGGCGACAACGCGCGCACGCTCGCCGCGCCGCTGCTGCTGGTCGATGTCGGCGGCAATGACCGCACCACCTTCACCGCCGCCGCGCCGCCGAGGCGGATTTCCGTGCTCATCGACCACGGCGGCGACGACCGCTATCTGGCGACCGCCGAAGGCGCCGACCCCTCGGCGGCAGTACTCGGCTACGGCGTGCTGTGGGACAGCGGCGGCGACGACGCATACGAAGGCGCGCACCTGGCGCAGGCGGCCGCGGTGCTCGGCGCGGCGCTGCTCGCCGACGGCGGCGGCGCCAATGCCTTCGAGGCTCTGGGTCATGCGCAGGGCTACGCCTTCGGCGGCCTGGCGCTGCTGCTGGCGGGCGAAGGCGACGATCGTTATCGCGCCGTCACCCACGCACAGGCCAGCGCCGGGCCCGAAGGCGCAGCGGCGCTGATCGACCGCGGCGGCGACGACGCCTACACGCTCGCCGCTTCGCCGCTCGAGCGGCCGTCGCCGCAACTGCCGGGCGCCAACACCTCGATGGGCCAGGGCGCCGGCCGCGGCCTGCGCCGCTCGGCCGAGAACGAGTCCGGCGCCGCCGGCGGCATCGGCGCGCTGATCGATCTCGCCGGCAACGACCGCTATCGCGCGCAGGTGTTCGCCCAGGGAACGGGCTTTCACGAGGGGCTCGGCCTGCTGGTCGATGCCGGCGGCGCCGACGGGTTCGACGCCGCCTGGTACGCGATGGGCGCCGCCGCGCACTCGGCCGCCGGCGTGCTGCTCTCACTCGGCGGCGCGGCCGACCGCTACCGCGCCACCCAATCGACCTCGCTCGGCGCCGCGCACGACGAGTCGATCGCGGTGTTCGTCGACGACGGCGGCGACGACGACTACGCGCTCGGCGACCTCGGCCTCGGCGCCTCGCACGACGACGGCGTGGCGGTGTTCCTCGACGGCGGCGGCGTCAACCGTTACCGGGTCGAGGCGGCCGCCTGCCGCGCCTTCGGCTTCACGCAGGCGGACAACGGGCGCGGCGACGGCGCCCGGGCCGTGTTCATCGACCGCGGCTGCGCCGGCCTCTCGTCCCGAGGCTGCGAACGAACCTGCGCGGCGCGATGACGGCGATCGCGGGCGGCGCGCCCATCCCGGGCCGGGGCGCAAGGCGCTGGGCGCTCGCCGCCGTCTACTTCGCGGCGATCAGCCTGCTGCACCTTCGGTTCTCGCTCTGGCTCACCGCCGAGCGCGACGCGCCGTGGGGGCGAGGCGCATGGGCCGACCTCGTGCCGGCGGCGGCCGCTGTCGCCGCGGTCGCGGTTGCCGTCGTCGTCGCCCGCCAGTTGCGCCGCGCGGCGCGCCCCTGGTGGCTCGCCGCCGGCTGGCTGCTGGTGCTGGCCGCCGCGGCAGCGATCGACCGCTGGCTCACCTATTCGTGGAACGAAGCCTTCCACTATCCGCAGTACGCGCTGCTGGCGATCCTGATCGCCCGCGCGCTCGACTCCGAGCAGCGACGGCTCGTCGCCGGACGGGTGCTGTTCTGGACCACGCTCGCCGGCGGCCTCGACGAGCTGCTGCAGTACCTGTGGATCACCGCCTCCTACAGCCACTACTTCGACTTCAACGACGTGCTGGTCAATCTCGTCGCCGCCGCGGCCGGGGTGCTGCTGTGGGTGGGATCGGCTCCCGCCGCGGTGCGCGTCCGCGCCGGGCCGCCGAAGGCCGAACTCGCGGTCGCCGCGGCGCTGGCGCTGATCGTCCTGATCGCACTCGCCGCCGGCCGCATGCAGCTCTCGCCGCCGCGCGATCTTCCCCCGGGCGGCTTGCACCGCGACGCCGGCGGCCGCCTGGTGCTGTTCCTGCAACGCAGCCGCGGCCAGTACGGAAGCTGGCAGCCGGGAGTGCGGCGGGACTCGTACTACGTCCTGCCGCCGCGACCGGGGTTGGCCGCGATCGCCCTCGCCGCGTTCCTCTTCACCCTCGTCGCCGGCGCGGCGATGCGTCAGCGGGAAGCGTCAGCGACCATGCCGCGCAGCAGGTCGTCGAAGTCGGTGTAGGCGAGCTCGCCGATCAGCCCGCGCAGCCTGGCGTTGGCTCCGACCAGCCGGTGCACCTCGGCGCGTCGCACCAGACGCTCGGCGACGCGAAGCTCCGGCGCATGGCCGGTGATCGCCTGCAGGGCGTCGAGCACCGAGCGCAGGCTGCGGCCGACGCCCGAGCAGACGTTGACGACGACACCTCTCGCATCGGCGGCCAGCAGCCTCGTGTAGGCGTCGGCGACCATCCGCACGTCGGAAAAATCGCGCTCGACCTCGATGTTGCCCAGTTCCAGCACCGGCCGCCGCTGCGCGTAGTGCGCCACCAGCTTAGGGATCAGGAAACCCTCGGTCTGGCCGGGGCCGGTGTAGTTGAACGGCCGCGCGATCACGATCGGCAGGCGGTCGAACCAGGTGCGGGCGATGAACTCCATCGCCAGCTTGCTGCACGCGTAGTGGTTGACCGGCATCGGCGGCACGGCCTCGTCGATCGGGTCGGCCTCCGCGTTGCCGTAGACGTTGGCGCTGCTCGCCAGCAGCACCTTGCGCACGGCAGGCCGCGTGCGCGCGATCGCCTCCAGCAGGTTCGACGTGCCGACGGTGTTGACCGCGTACAGCTCGGCGGCGTTGCCGTGCGTCACCGACGACAGCGCCGCCAGGTGCACGACGCAATCGGGCGCGTGCGCCGCCAGCGCATCGGCGAGGCTTTCGGGCCGCAGCAGGTCGAAGCCGGAGGCGAAGTCGGCGCCGATCACATCGTGGCCCGCTGCCGCGAGCGCGCGCGCCAGGTGCGGCCCGGTGAAGCCGGACAGTCCGGTGACGAGGACACGCGCCACGGCAGCGGAACCCGGACCGGAGCTAGAAGACCGCGCCGCCGCTTTCGTTGCGGCGCAGGTCGGCGTCGACCATCATCCGGCAAAGTTCCTCGAGCGTGGTCTTCGCCTCCCAGCCGAGCTTCTCCTTGGCCTTGGCCGCATCGCCGATCAGCAGGTCGACCTCCGCCGGGCGGTAGAACTTCCTGTTGATGCGCACCACGGTCCTGCCGCTGGCGGTATCGACCGCGGTCTCGTTCAGGCCCTCGCCGCGCCATTCGATGCCGATGCCGGCGGCGCGGAAGGCCATGGTGGCGAAGTCGCGCACGGTCTCGGTCCGGCCGGTGGCCAGCACGTAGGTCTCCGGCTCGGCGGCCTGCAGCATCCGGTACATGCCCTCGACGTACTCCTCGGCGTAGCCCCAGTCGCGGCGGGCGTCGAGGTTGCCGAGTTCGATGCAGTCGAGCCTGCCGAGGCGGATCTTGGCGGCGCCGTCGGTGATCTTGCGGGTGACGAACTCCAGGCCCCTGAGCGGCGACTCGTGGTTGAAGAGGATGCCGCTGGCGCCGAAGATGCCGTAGCTCTCGCGGTAGTTGACCGTCATCCAGTGCGCGAACAGCTTCGCCACGCCATACGGGCTGCGCGGATAGAAGGGCGTCTTCTCGTTCTGCGGGATCGCCTGCACGTGGCCGAACATCTCCGAGGTCGAGGCCTGGTAGAAGCGCGCCTTCGGATCGAGGATGCGGATCGCCTCCAGCAGATTGAGCGCCCCCAGGCCGGTGATGTGCGCGGTGGTGGTCGGCTGCTCGAAGCTGACGCCGACGAAGCTCTGCGCCGCCAGGTTGTAGACCTCGTCGGGCTGGGTGCGCGAAATGAGGTTCAGCGACGCGCCGGCGTCGGTGAGGTCGTACTCCGTCAGGTGCAGCTGCGGGTGGCTGCGGATGCCGAGCTCCTCGATGCGCCAGAAGTTGACCGAACTGGTGCGCCGGTAGGTGCCGTAGACGGTATAGCCCTTGGCGAGCAGCGTCCGCGCGAGATAGGCGCCGTCCTGGCCGGTGACTCCGGTGACGACGGCGGTCTTGGGGTTCGGCATCGACTTCGCTCTCCTGCGCTGGTAGATGAAAACGGATTGCGAGGGTTCAGCAGGATCGAAAGTCACTGTCAACGCCGGCTCATCCGTCGTCCCGGCGAAGGCCGGGACCCAATCCCGACGTCGCAAGCCTGGACCCCGGCCTTCGCCGGGGTGACGGAGAGGTGGCCTTCGCGCCCGCTGAGGTTGATCGTTGGTCAGGTGAAAGCAGAGCACCGACCGCTTGGCGCCCCGCGTGTAACATCTTAGCCGCGCCTCGCCTGCCGCCTCGATGCGGCCCTTCGGCCGCAGGCAGCCATCCGTTCAGATCGTCTACTCCCCGCGGCTCCGCTGTGTCCATCCCTACCCCGGTATCCGCCGCGCCGGAGCCGCCGGCGCCGCCGGCCGGGCAGCAGCGCCGCAACGCGGCCGAGCTGGTGCTGCGGATGGCGCTCACCGATCTGAAGCTGCGCTACCAGGGCTCGGTGCTCGGCTTCGCGTGGACGCTGCTCAAGCCGCTGATGCAGTTCGCGGTGCTGTACGTGGTGTTCTCGGTGTTCATGCGCATCAATGTCGAGAACTACCAGCTGTACCTGCTGCTCGGCGTGCTGATCTGGAACTACATCGCCGAGGGCACCACCAGCGGCATGCTGTCGCTGGTGCTGAAGGCAAACATCATCAAGAAGGTCTACTTCCCGCGCATCTATGTCGTGCTGGCGGCGAGCCTGCACCACCTGCTGGCGCTGCTGCTGTCGCTGGCGGTGTTCGCCGTCTTCTTCCTCGCCGCCGGCAAGACGCCGGGGTGGACGGCGCCGCTGGCGCTGGTCAGCATCGCGCTGCTGTACGTGCTGGTGCTGGGGCTGTCGCTGGTGCTGGCGGTGCTGCACCTGAAGTTCCGCGACACCAGCCAGATCTGGGAGCTGCTGCTCATGGCCGGCTTCTTCCTGTCGCCGGTGATCTATCCGCTCGACGTGATCCCGGCGCAGTACCACACGCTGCTGTTCCTCAACCCGGTGACCGGGCTGATCCAGTACACGCGGTTGCTGCTGCTCGAAGGCCAGCTGCCGTCGGCGGCCGGCGCGCTGTACGTGGTCGCGTTCAGCATCGGCGTGTCCTTCTTCGGCCGCTGGCTGTTCGCCCGC
>CAYLZU010000092.1:0-10355 GCA_964388005.1 uncultured Burkholderiaceae bacterium | reverse complement strand
GACTCGTCGGTGTGGGTGTCGATGCCCGGCAGGTCGTCGGCGCGCGGCAGCGCGTAGTCCATGAACGAGCCGGTCAGCAACTGGCCGTCGTCGTCGTAGACCACCTGTTCCATCAGCGCCTGGCCGACGGCCTGGGCGATGCCGCCGTGCACCTGGCCGGCGACGATCAGCGGATTGATCACGCGGCCGACGTCGTCGACCGTGGTGTAGCGGACGATCTCGACCTGCCCGGTGTCGGGGTCGATCTCAACCTCGCACACGTGCACGCCGTTCGGCCACGACGGACCGCCGACCTTCTGCACGGTGCTGATGGCGATGCGACGTTCCGGCTGGCGGGCGGCGAGTTCGGCCAGATCGATGCCGAGATCGGTGCCGGCGACCGTGAAACGGCCGGCGGCGTAGGTGATGTCGGCCGGCGGCGCTTCGAGCGCCTCGCCGGCGAGCTGGCGGCCGGTGTCGATCGCCTGTTCCGAGGCCGTCAGCATCGCCGAGCCGCCGATGTAGAGCGACCGGCTGCCCATGCTGCCGAGGCCGGTGGCGACGTCGCTGTCGCCCTGCACGATCTCGATCCGCTCGGCGTCGATCTGGAGCCGGTCGGCGAGGATCTGCAGATAGCTGGTCTCGATCCCCTGGCCCATCGCCTGCATGGCGGTGAAGGCGCGCACGCGGCCGTCGGCCTCGACCTGCAGGCGCACCGTTTCCTCGTGCACGACGCCGGTCCACTCGAGGAAGGTCGAGATCGCGCGGCCGCGCAGCCTGCCGCGGGCGGCGGAGTCCCTGCGCCGCGAGTCGAAACCCGCCCAGTCGGCGGCGGCGAGCGCCCGCGCGAGCATGTGCGGGAAGTTGCCGCTGTCGAAGACCTCGCCCATCGGCGTGCGGTAGGGCATCGCCGAGGGCGGAACCAGGTTGCGGCGGCGCAGTTCGGCGGGGTCGATCCTCAGTTCGGCGGCGGCGCGGTCCATCAGCCGTTCGATGACGAAGATCGCCTCCGGCCGCCCGGCGCCGCGGTAGGCGCCGACGACGTTGGTGTTGGTGATCACCGCCCGCGCGGCGAGATCGAGCACCGGCACGTGATACACGCCGGTGATGACCTTGGGGCCGACCATCAGATTGATGATCGCCGCCGGCCCGTGGCCGTAGGCGCCGATATTGCCGGTGATGCGCACCCGCAGGCCGAGGATCCTGCCGTCGGCATCGAGCGCCAGTTCGCCTTCCGCCGCCTGGTCGCGGCCGTGGCTGGCGGCCTGGAACTCCTCGATGCGGCTGGCGCGCCAGCGCACCGGCCGGCCGAGCCTGCGCGCGGCGTAGGCGCAGACGACATCCTCCGGGTGGAGCAGGGTCTTCATGCCGAAGCCGCCGCCGACGTCGCCGACGGTGACGCGGACCTGCTCGAGCGGAATGTCGAGCCTGCCGGCGAGCGAGTTGTGCATGCCCGACGGATTCTGCGAGCTTGCCTGGTAGATCAGGCGCCCATTTGCATCGACATGGGCGCGGCCGCCGCGCGGCTCGATCGTCACCGGCGCCAGCCGCTGGTTCATCACCGCGAGCCGGGTCACGTGCGCGGCGCGGGCGAAGGCGGCATCGCAGGCGGCGGCGTCGCCGAAGCGCGACACCGCGGCGACATTGCCCGGCGCCTCGGGCCAAAGCTGCGGCGCGCCGGCGGCCAGGGCGGCGTCGATCGAGGCCACCGCCGGCAGCGGCTCGTAGTCGACGACGACCAGCGCCGCCGCGGCATCCGCCGCCGCGCGCGATTCGGCCACCACCGCCGCCACCGGCTGGCCGACGAAGCGCACGACGTCGGTGGCCAGCGGGAACAGATGCGGCGTGCTCATCTTCTGGCCTTCGGCATTTTTCAGCGCCGGGTTCAGCGGGAAGCTGCCGACCCTGTCGGCGACGAGTTCGGCGCCGGTCAGCACCGCGACGACGCCGTCCGAAGACTCTGCCTCGGCGGCGTCGATGCCGGTGACGCGCGCATGCGCGTGGGGCGAACGCACGAACGCCAGGTGCAGGTCGCCGGGTGCGCCGAGGTCGTCGACGAAGCATCCCTGGCCGGTGAGCAGGCGGTCGTCCTCGCGGCGGGTGATGGCCTGGCCGATGCCGAATTTCATCGTCGTCGTCATGAGCGGGATTCCGGTGATGCGATGGGTTTCAACCTGGCTGCGATGACAGCGACTGGCCGATGCGCCAGAGCACGCCGCTGGGGTCGAAGAGCACGAAGTCGCGCATGCCCCAGGGGCGATTCTCCGGCGGCTCGGCGCGGACGAGGTAGCGCTCGGCCAGCCGCGAGTCCTCGATCGACCGCCACCAGGCGTCGACATCGTCGACCAGGAGGTGCATCTGGAAGTTGGCCGTGTGCTCGGGCACGTGGAAGTTCTGCAGCAGGAAGGCCGTGCCGTCGCGGCTGAAGCAGGCGAGCTCGTCGCTCGCCCAGTCTTCGGTGAAGCCGAGGTCGCGGTAGAACGCGCGCGACAGCGCGAAGTCCTGCGCCGGCACGTAGGCCTTGATCTCGATCGCCCGTGCGTTCAATGGACTACCTGCTCGCTGACGCTCGAAGGATTGGCGCTTGGGACGGCCAGTCGCACTGCGCTTCCCGCCCCGGATCGCCACCGATCGGTGGCGGCGGAATCGCGGTTCATTCCTTCGGCGGCACGTAGCCCGAGACCTGGTCCGCGCCGTCGCCGAAGAAGTACTTCTCCATCTGCGTCTGCAGGTACTTGCGGGCGCGCACGTCGGCGAGGTTCAGGCGGTTCTCGTTGACCAGCATCGTCTGGTGCTTCTGCCAGGCCGCCCATGCCTCCTTGCTGACGCTCTCCCACAGTTTCCTGCCGAGTTCGCCGGGCACCGGCGGAAAGTCGAGCCCTTCGGCCTCGCGGCCGAGCTTGATGCAGTGGACCATGCGTGCCATCGGTGGTTCGCCTCTACAGGGATTTCATCAGGATCTGCGACTTGCGCTGCCAGTTGTACAACTGCTGCCGCTCGACCGGCAGGCGGTCGATGTCGGCCATCGCGAAGCCGCGCTTCAGGAACCAGTGCGCCGTTCGGGTGGTGAGGACGAAGAGCTTCGCCAGCCCGGCGGCGCGGGCGCGCTGCTCGATCCGCTTCAGCAGCCGCTCGCCGTCGCCGTACTCGCGGTAATCGGGGTGCACGGTCAGGCAGGCCAGCTCGCCCATGCCGGCGGCCGGGAAGGCGTACAGCGCCGCGCAGCCGAAGATGAGGCCGTCGTGCTCGAGCACCGTGAAGTGGTCGATCTCACGCTCGATCAGCTCGCGCGGGCGCTTGACCAGCGTGCCGTCGGCCTCCAGCGGCGCGATCAGCTTCAGGATCCCGCCGACGTCATCCGCCGTGGCCTCGCGCAGCGATTCGAGGTTCTCCGCCGCGACCATGGTGCCGACGCCCTCGTGCGTGAACAGCTCCATCAGCACGCCGCCGTCGAGCGCGTGCGAGATCAGGTGGCAGCGCGACACGCCGCCGCGGCAGGCGCGCAGCAGGTCGGCGAGTTCGGAGGCCGCCTCGTCGGCCACTTCGCCGGCGGCGATGATCCGCTCCGCCTCGGCCGCCGACAGCTCCTCGATCAGCCGGCCGTGGCGGTCGCGCACGCCGTCGCAGTCGCTGATCAGGATCAGCTTGTCGGCCTTCAGCGCCATGGCCACGCTGGCAGCGACGTCCTCGAGCGTCAGGTTGAACGCCTCGCCGGTGGGCGAGAAGCCGAGCGGCGAGATCAGCACCAGGGCATTGCTGGCCAGCGTGTACTTCAGCGCCTCGACATCGACCTTGCGCACGACGCCGGTGTGCTGGAAGTCGATGCCGTCGATGATCCCCATCGGCCGCGCGGTGACGAAGTTGCCGCTGACGACGCGGATGCGCGAATTGGCCATCGGCGTCGCCGGCAGCCCCTGCGAGAACGCCGCCTCGATGTCGAGCCGGATCTCGCCGGCGGCTTCCTTGGCGCATTCGAGCGCCTGCGCGTCGGTGATGCGCACGCCGTGGTGGAAGCGCGGTTCGAGATTCTTCAGCGCCATCTGCGCCTGCACCTGCGGCCGCGAGCCGTGCACGAGCACGATGCGGATGCCCATTGCGTGCAGCAGCGACAGGTCGTTGACGAGCGCGTTCAGCCGCCCGGCCTCGATCAGCTCGCCGCCGAAGCCGACGACGAAGGTGCGGCCCCGGTGCGCGTGCACGTACGGCGCCACGTCGCGCAGCCAGGCGACGAACTGGGCGCGGGCATCGACCGCGGCGGGGGTAGAGGCGTCGTTCAATCGGTGGCCAAGCGCAAGCGGAACGGGCGCAAGTTTATCGGCAGCGGTCCACGCGCCGCCGCGACCCGGGTCAGCGCTGGGTGAGCGCTTCCGTTGCCGCTCCGACAGCGCGGACGGTCAGGCACCGGGCCGGCGTGCGCGGATGGCTGGCGCGGCGGCAGATCGCCGCCGCGCTTGCCGGCCGAAGTGACGCACCTTACCAAGCGACTGCCGCGGCCCGCCTCGCCCGCGCCCTCCGGGCGACCGCGGTTCACCGCCCGCCGGAGACGTCGATGAAGGCGCCGGTCGAGTACGACGCCTCGTCCGACAGCAGCCACAGGATCGCCCGCGCGACCTCCTCCGGCGTGCCGCCGCGCTGCATTGGCACGGCGCCCTTGATGCGGTCGACGCGCCCCGGCTCGCCGCCGCTGGCGTGGATGTCGGTGTAGATCACGCCGGGGCGAACGGCATTGACGCGAATGCCTTCGGCGGCGACTTCCTTCGCCAGCCCGATGGTCATCGCGTCGATCGCGCCCTTCGAGGCGGCGTAGTCGACGTACTCGTTCGGGGAGCCGAGCTTGGCCGCCATCGACGAGACGTTGACGATTGCGCCGCCGCTGCCGCCGTGCCGCGTCGACATGCGCTTGACCGCCTCGCGCGCGCACAGCAAGGCGCCGATCACGTTGGTTGCCATCACCCGCTGCAGGCGACCGAGCGACATCTGCTCCACCCGCATGTGGTGCTCGAGCACGCCGGCGTTGTTGACCAGCGCGGTGAGGCGGCCGAAGCGGCGGTCGGCGGTGTCGAACAGGTTCAGCACGTCGGTTTCGATGGCCACATCCGCCGCCACCGCCAGTGCGTCGCCGCCGGCCGCCTCGATCTCGGCGACGACCGCCGCCGCCGCGGCTTCGTTGCTGTGATAACTCAGGCACACCGCGTAGCCGCGCTGCGCCGCCAGGCGCGCGGTGGCGGCGCCGATGCCGCGGCTGCCTCCCGTGACGAGCACGACGGGCTTCATGGCAATTCCCTTCTCCGGTGGGCTTCGATGCCGCAACCTACCGCATCGCAGGCGCGGCGAACAGGCCGGCTCGGATCCGGCCGGCGGCGCGCTGCGGCGTCGCTGCCGCGCCCGCGGATCGAAGGGGAGCACTCGGCGGCGCCAGGAGGGTGGTTCCTATAATCGCGCTCCGCCGCTGCCGCCCGCGGCCCGCCTCGCCGCTCGATGTCCCTGCCCGCCCGCCGCGCGCGCCCGCGCAACGCGATCCCGCCGATCACCTATCCCGAAGAGCTGCCGGTCAGCGGCAGGCGCGAGGAGATCGCGCGCGCCATCGCCGCGCACCAGGTGGTGATCGTCTGCGGCGAGACCGGCTCCGGCAAGACCACGCAGCTGCCCAAGATCTGCCTCGAACTCGGCCGCGGACAGAGCGGGCTGATCGGCCACACCCAGCCGCGCCGCATCGCCGCCTCGACGATCGCGCGCCGCATCGCGCAGGAGCTGAACACGCCGCCGGGCGAGGTGGTCGGCTACAAGGTGCGCTTCACCGATCGCACCCATTCGGGCGCCTCGATCAAGCTGATGACCGACGGCATCCTGCTCGCCGAAACCCAGGCCGACCGCAGTCTCTCGGCCTACGACACGATCATCATCGACGAGGCGCACGAGCGCAGCCTCAACATCGACTTCCTGCTCGGCTATCTGAAGCAGCTGCTGCAGGGACAGAGAAGTGAGCGGCCGGACCTGAAACTGATCATCACCTCGGCGACCATCGACGCCGAGCGCTTCGCCGCCCACTTCGGCGTCGGTGGCTCGCCGGCGCCGGTGATCAACGTCTCCGGAAGGCTGTATCCGGTGGAGGTGAGATACCGGCCGGTGCGGGACGAGGACGACGCCGACGATCGCACGCTGATGGACGCGATCGTCGATGCGGTCGACGAGTGCGCCACTGCCGGTCGCGGCGACGAGCTGGTGTTCCTGCCGGGCCAGCGCGAGATCCGCGAGGCGGCCGAAGCGCTGCGCAAGCACCATCCACCGGCCACCGAGATCCTGCCGCTGTACGCGCGTCTTTCGGTCGATGAGCAGGAGCGTGTCTTCCGCTCCGGCACCTCCGGCCGCCGCATCGTGCTGGCGACCAACGTCGCCGAGACCTCGCTCACCGTGCCCGGCATCCGCTTCGTCGTCGACACCGGCCTGGCGCGGGTGAAGCGCTACTCGTACCGCAACAAGGTCGAGCAGCTGCGCATCGAGCCGATTTCGCAGGCGGCGGCCAACCAGCGTGCGGGCCGCTGCGGCCGCGTCGCCGCCGGCGTCTGCATCCGCCTGTACGACGAGGCCGAATTCAACCAGCGGCCGAAATTCACCGACCCGGAAATCCTGCGTTCGTCGCTGGCGGCGGTGATCCTGCGCATGAAGTCGCTGCACCTGGGGGAGCCGGGCGAGTTTCCGTTCGTCGAGCCGCCGCCGGCGCGGGCGATCGCCGACGGCTACCAGCTGCTGGCAGAGCTGAATGCAGTCGACGACGACCACGACCTGACGCGGGTCGGCCGCGAGCTGGCGAAGCTGCCGGTCGATCCGCGCGTCGGCCGCATGCTGCTGGCGGCGAAGGAGCGCCACTGCCTGCACGAGGTGCTGATCATCGCGGCGGCACTGTCCGTGCAGGACCCGCGCGAGCGGCCGCTGGCGGCGCAGGAGGCGGCCGATGCCGCCCACCGCAAGTGGGCCGACGAGCGCTCGGACTTCCTCGCCTTCGTGAAGCTGTGGAACTTCGTGCACGAGCGGATGGAGCACAAGAAGTCCAACCGCAAGCTCACCGAAGAGCTGCACGCGAACTTTCTCTCGGCCCGCCGCGTGCGCGAGTGGCGCGACGTGCACTCGCAGCTCGTCACGCTGGTGGCCGAGCTGGGCTGGAAGCCGAACGCGCCGCTCGATCTGGCGCAGGCGCCCGCCTTCGAGGCGGTGCACCTGGCGCTGCTCACCGGCCTGCTCGGCAACGTCGGCACGCGCGTGCTCGACGCCGACTTCCGCGAGCCGCCATACAGCGGCGCGCGCGGCATCAGGTTCCACGTCTGGCCCGGTTCGCCGCTGGTGAAGAAGGCCGGCCGCTGGCTGATGGCGGCGGAACTGGTCGAGACCTCGCGCCTGTTCGCGCGCACGGTGGCCGGCATCGATCCGGCGTGGATCGAGAAGGTCGGCAGCCACCTGCTGAAGAAGTCGCATTCGGACCCGCACTGGGAGAAAAAAGCGGGGCATGTGGCGGCGATGGAGCGGGCCACACTCTATGGTCTGACCGTGTACCAGCAGCGGCGCGTGCACTTCGGCCCGATCGATCCGAAGGCGGCGCGCGAGATCTTCATCCGAGCCGCGCTGGTCGAGGGCGAGCTGGATACTCGGGCGCCGTTTTTCGCCCACAACCAGAAGCTCGTGCGCGAGATCCGCGAGCTGGAGCACAAGACGCGAAGGCTCGACGTGCTGGTCGACGAGGAGCTGATCGTCGCCTTCTACGACCGCCTCGTTCCGCCCGACGTCTGCACCGCGGCGCAGTTCGACAAGTGGCGGTTGCAGGCCGAGCGCGACAACCCGAAGCTGCTGTTCCTGTCGCGCGACGAGCTGATGCGGCACGAGGCCGCCGGTGTCACCACCGAGCTGTTTCCGAAGTCGCTGGAGATGCGCGGCGTGGCGATGGCGGTGACCTACCACTTCGAGCCCGGCAGCCCGCGCGACGGGGCGACGCTGACGGTGCCGCTGTACGCACTGAACCAGGTCGACGAGGCGCGCTGCGACTGGCTGGTGCCCGGCATGCTGAAGGAGAAGGCGCACCTCTTGTTGAAGTCGCTGCCGCAGAAACTGCGCCGCCATTGCGTGCCGCTGCCGGAGTACGCCGCCGGCTTCGTCGAGCGCCGGGGCGACCGGCCGTGGGACACCCGGCCGCTGACCGAGGCGCTGATCGACGACCTGCGCGAACAGCGCTTGCTCGTCGTGCGGCCCGAGGACTTCAAGCGCGAGACGCTGCCGGCGCATCTGTCGATGAACTTCAAGGTCGTCGACGAGCACGGCCGGCAGCTGGCGATGGGGCGCAGCCTGCCGCAGCTGCGCGCCGAGCTCGGCACCGAGGCGCGCAGGAGCTTCCAGGCGGTGGCCGAGCGCGACGTCAAGGTGGCTCCCGAGCTGCAGCAGCGCATCACCGACTGGGACTTCGGCGAGCTGCCCGAGCTGCTGGAGATCCGCCGCGGCGGCCAGACGCTGGTCGGTTTCCCGGCGCTGGTCGACCACGGCGAGCACTGTTCGCTCGAGGTCTTCGACGACCTGGAGCAGGCGCGGGCACGACACCGCGAAGGGCTGCGGCGCCTGTTCCGGCTGCAGCTGAAGGAGCAGGTGAGGTTCATCGACAAGTCGCTGGCCTCGCTGCAGACCACCGCGATGCAGGCCGGCACGGTGCCGGCGCTGGCGGCGGCCTGGCCGAGCTTCGAGGCGCTGCGGGCCGAGGTGGTCGATGCGGCCCTGGACCGCACGGCGCTCGCCGAGCCGTGGCCGACCGACCGCGCCGCCTTCCTCGCCCGCCGCGACGAGGCGCGCGGCAAGCTGGCGCTGATCGCGCAGGAGGTGGCGCGGCTGGTCACGGTGATCGTGCAGGAGGCGGCCGCGGTGCAGAAGAAGCTCGCCGCCGCGCGGGCTTTCCCGGCCGCCTGCGCCGACATCGGCGAGCAGCTGGCGCGCCTGTTCCCGCGCGGCTTCGTCACCGCCACGCCGGCGGCGCAGCTTGCGCACTTCCCCCGCTACCTGAAGGCGATCGCGCTGCGGCTGGACAAGCTGAAAGCCGACCCGGCTCGCGATGCGCAGCGGCAGGCCGAGATCGCCGGCCTGCAGACGCCGCTGCTGCGCGAGCTGGCGGCGCGCAAAGGCAAGGTCGATGCGCGGCTGGACGAATTCCGCTGGCTGCTGGAGGAGCTGCGGGTGTCGGCGTTCGCGCAGGAGCTGCGCACGCCGATGCCGGTGTCGGTCAAGCGGCTGCAGAAGGTCTGGGACGCGCTGCGGCGCTGACCCGCGCTACTCCGCGACGCCTGCCTGACGCAGGCCGGCGTGCAGCGTGCGCACATACTGCGTGCCGGCGCTTCGCTCGCTCACCAGCCGGCGGTGCCACCAGATCGAGAACTCCGGCTTCAGGCGCATCAGCTCGGCCCGCGCCCGCGTCGCGCGCTCGGCGTCGCCGCGCAGCGCGTGGGCGGCGGCGAGCAGCATGTAGTCGGCCCACTCGGCGCCGAAGGCGATGCCGCGCTCGGCGGACCGGATCGCCTCGTCGAAGCGGCCGAGCGTCAGCAGCGCCCTTGCGCGCAAGTGCATCAGCACGCCGTGCAGGGAGCCGGTCGGATTCAGCTCGATGCCCCGGTCGAAGGCCGCGAGAGCGGCCGCGGCGCGATCCTGGGCCAGCTGGATCTCGCCGTCGAAGGCATGCAGCATCACGAGGTAGGGATTCAGCCGCAGCCCCCGTTGCACCGCCTCGGCCGCGGCGTCGTACTGATCGCGGAAGTACAGCGCGTTGCCGCGCGCGGCCCACGCCTCGGCACTGTCCGGGGCCAGCGTCACCGCGAGCAGTGATGCCTCGTCCGCCCGCCGCAGCAGCGCGTCGGCGTCGACGGCGCTGCCGGTCGCGTCGGCGAGGTAGACGAGCGTGTGCGCATACCCCGTCAGCGCCGGCACGTGGCGCGGGTCGATGGACAGGGCGCGTTCGAACCGGGACCGGATCTCGGCCAGCTGGGCGCCATCGGTCGACTGTTCGAGAGCGTCGATGGCGCTCAATGCGACGGCGTAGGCGCTTTCGCCGTCCTTGCCCGCGCCGACCCGCCTCAGCTCGGCACTGCGGACTGCCGCCCGCAGCGAATCGGCCAGCTGTCCGACCAGCGACAGCGGCACCGCGCCGCCGGCGGCGGCCGGCGCCTTCACGGTGCCGCTCCACAGCGAGGCGCCGCTCGCCGTGTCGACGACGTGGACGGCGACGCGGAGCTCGCCGCCGTCGCGCTCGACGCGACCGGCGAGCGCGGAGCGCACCGCCAGGTCGCGGCCGATCCGGGGGTTGTCGCCGCGGAGCGCTGCGTAGGGCGCCGCCACCGCCGGGGCAATGACCGTGA
>CAYLZU010000091.1:0-10544 GCA_964388005.1 uncultured Burkholderiaceae bacterium | reverse complement strand
GCGACGTTCGAGTTCAATCGACTCGCACGACCCGCCGCAGGAGGCCACACCGAGCCGAATCGGACCGGCAGGATTCCCGCGGAGGGAGGCTGCGGCTGGGCTCGGCGCTGATCGCCACGCTGGCCCCGATCTGGTCGCGCGGGGCGATCGCGCAGTCGGCGATCGGGGCCGGCTCGCTCGCGCCGCTCGTCATCGGTGCCGCACTGGGCAGCGCGCTGTGGCCGCAAGGCGAGCCCGCGACCCGTCAAACCGTACTGGGCCGGTGAAGGTCGATAGAGCGCTTTCTCTTCGTCGGCGCTCGGAGGCGCGCCGGTTGGCGTGGCGTGGTCGCGCAGGAGCCGCACGATGTCTTGCCCGTACAGCAACCAGATACCGTCGCGCACGATTTCGAGCCACTCGTACGCGGCCAGCGCTTGTGCGGGCGACCCGTCGAGCGCGATGTCGACCCCGAGGTCTTCGAGCGGCAAGTGCTCGTGAACGGACGTGTTGCGCGTCACCGCCTGGCCTTGCGCCGCTTCTGTGCGCGGCTCTCGGCGCGCTCGCGTGCTTCTTTGAGGCGATAGGACTCGCCCTCCAGCGCCACGATCTCGGCGTTGTGGATCAGCCGGTCGATCAGCGAGACGACACAGGCCGCGTTGGGGAACACATCCTTCCATTCGGAGAACGGCCTGTTGGTGGTGATCAACGTGCTCTTGAGCCCGTAGCGGCGATCGGTCAGCTCGAACAGCAGATTGGCATGCCGGTTCGAGTACGACAGGTAGCCGACCGCATCGATAAGCGGCGCAGCCCCACGGTGATGAGGTTGTTCGCACCGAGCCGGGGGAACACCAGCACCGGATGGCCGTCACCGCGGCAGGCGGCGCAGCCAGGGCAGCGAGGCGACCATCGCGGCGTACTCCCAGGCCGCGCGCCCCTCCAGCATCATCAGGAAGGCGTTCGGGGCACGCAGGTCGAAATGGTCGTCGGAGGGCAAGTGGATCGGTTTCGTCAAGCGAAGCCGTCGTGGTAGCGGCCGAGGGGCGTCCGGATTTCGAGAGCTTGCTCGAATCGGCTCCCGCACATGCACAGCCGCGCCTTGACCGAATGGCGACCGTATGCCGACAACTTCTGCGCCGCGCGCGGCCAAACTGGGCGCCTCAAAACTCTCCTTCTTCCCTCATGAAACGGACCAAGACGATCATGCTGGCTGCCGCCACCGTTGCCGCAGCCATCGCCCATGCCCAGCCTGCCGAGCCGGTGATCTACCCGGCCAAGGGCCAGACGGCGGCCCAGCAGGACAAGGACCGCGGCGAGTGCGCGCAGTGGGCACGCCAGCAGTCGGGCTACGACCCGTCGGCTGCGACCGCGCAGGCACCTGCGGCATCCGAAGCGTCCGGCACGGCGGTGCAGAAGCCGCCTTCACTGCCTGCGCTGCCCGAACCACCGGGCCTGCCACCGCCACCGCGCCCGCCGCAGATCCAGGAGCCACCGTTCAACGGCGCCGCCGCGCAAGCCGGCACGCAGGGGCGGGCACAAATGACCTGGATGCGCGCGCTCGCCGCGTGCATGGAAGGCCGAGGCTACACGGTCAAGTGAACACTCGTCGAAACATGAACCTCCGGACGACACCTCGAAGAGTGACTTCATCCGTGCCGTGTCGTGGCTCGCCGGCATGGCTGCCGCGATGTTGATCCTGTTGTCTGCGCTCGCCCTCACTGGTACGACCCGCCGCGTCGAAGCCGCTCACCGCAGACCTGAAGGGCTTCTCGCTCAACGCAGCAGTCGCGTGCACGGCCGTTCAGCGCAACAAGCTCGAGCGCCTCGCCCGATATGTCGCACGCCCTGCCATCGCCCTCGAGCGCCTCGCGGTCGATGCCGCTGGACGGGTCGTGCCCGAACTCACCCACCCGTTCCAGGATGGCAAGACCCACATGCTGTTCTCGCCGGAGGACCGGCTGGCACGCCTCGCCGCGCTGGTGCCCCGGCCGCGCGCACATCTGACGCGTTACCGCGGCGTGTTCGCCCCCAACTGCCCACTGCGCACGCGCGTCGTGCCGTCACCCCGAGGGAGCGCCGTCCGCAAGCGCCATCCGTGCAAGGCGCGGGAGGCATCCTCGCCGCCGAGCCTGTCGGCACTCAACGACGACGGCCTGCCCATCGCGCCCATGACCTGGGCTGAGAGACTCCGCCGCGTCTTCCAGATCGACATCACCACCTGCCCCGACTGCGGCGGCCGACTGCGCTGGATCGCCGATGCCACCGAGCTCACCGTGATCCGCACGATCCTGCTTCACGTCCAGTCGCGGGCACCCCCGCGAGGCGGGCCACCGAGTGGGAACCGAGCCGACGCCAACGCCCACATCATGCTCGCCGGCTGACACCCTCAAGCGCCCGGCGCGCAAGCCCGTGGCCGATCAACACGCGATGTGACTCCACCGCCACCGCCAAGGTGCGCCGATAACCCCGCGCCATGGCAGAAATCTCCGCAGCCGCAACGGCCAGCGACTCGACCTTTGTCAGCGCCCTCTTCGCAGTACTTTGCCCAAGCGATGGATAGGCGGGTTACTCTGCCTATCCACGAGGCGCGCCGACGTGTTGCGAAACACCGTGCTCGGTGTGCCGTCGAGCCAGCCGCGCACGAGCCCGTTGAGCCGCGGATGCCGCGTCACCCAGTGGTCGGTGCCTTCGAACGCCACGACCCGGTTGCCGGCGCGACTTCTGATCAGATCGAGCCAGTCATCCGAGTGAAAGCGCGCCGGCTTGTCGTCGCAGTAGACGTACAACACTGGAACCTCGGGCGAGTAGCCCGCAAAACGCCGGCTGCCGCGACCCGTAACGAGGTCGCGCCAGTAGTAGAGGTACGGATAGTTCACGCTGGAGTCCAGGGCATCACCTTGCCGCGGCGCTCCCGCGATAGCCGCCATGCGCCGCGTCATCCAGCCGCCGACCCGGCCCCCGAGGACGAAAGCCGCGAGCAGCCACCCCTGGTACGCGAGGATGAACAGCGTCTCGCGGATCGTCGGTTTCACGTGGGGGGCGACGTCGAGGCCGACGATGCGCGCGACCAGTTCGGGGTGACGTTGGTGCAGCGCGTAGGTCCAGTAGGCGCCCCAGTCGTGGCCGATCAGCGTCACCGGCCTGCCGCCGCAGACGGATCGCACACAGTGGGCCAGGCCCTCGACGATCGCCTCGTGGGAGTATCCCCAGCGCCGGTGTTCGGCATCGGGGTAGTTGGGAAGATCGACGCGCACGCACCGATACCGATCGCGAAGGGCCGCAACCAGGCCGTCCCAGACGGTATGGTCGTCCGGCCAGCCCTGGATGAACATCAGCAGTTCGCCCTCTGCCGCGCCTTCGATTCGCGGTCTGAGTCGCGGAACACCGCCGGGCTGCGCGACCGCAGGCGCATCAGCGTCGGCGACGTTGCGGACCTTCAGCCCGTCCTCCGCCCGGATCGGCGGGTTGGTTCGATTACCGAGATGCATTTCGGATCTCCTCCGAAAACCTGGACGCAGCGCAGTCGGGCTCGATCGGCGAGTCATCAGCGTATGGTGTGCGTGCGGTCCGGATTGGCGGGGCGCCGAGCGTCGGGCCGGCGCGGCGTCAAGCTTGTGCGCCCGCAGCGGCCTCGGTCAGCGCCGCGCTAGGGATGCCTTGTCGCGCTCCTGCCGACCGCCCATTGGGGCGATGGCGTGCCGGGCGAGCCGGGGTGCCCGGCCGCGGCGTGTTCGGCGACCAGGTCTCGGTACTCGCGCAGGTCGGGGTGCACCGCGACGGCGATGTTGCGCTTGTACTTGATGACCTTGGCGAAGTGGTAGACGAAGACCGTGATGTTCACGACCAGCGCCAGCAAGCTCACGAGGAACAGGGCCGTGGGATTGAGCGACGCCTTCACCGCGAACACGGAGTCGTCGAGGAACCACGACGCGCTCATGCACAGC
Organism: uncultured Burkholderiaceae bacterium; assembly: GCA_964388005.1. Taxonomy (GTDB): domain Bacteria; phylum Pseudomonadota; class Gammaproteobacteria; order Burkholderiales; family Burkholderiaceae_F; genus JADJWR01. The sequence continues at coordinate 6,624 of CAYLZU010000091.1, read as the reverse complement.
ATCATCCAGAAGGCCAGCGTATGGGCGCGGTGCTGCAGATAGGCGCCCTTGCTCCACAGCAAGGCCGGGATGGTGCAGGCGGCGAGCATGCACAGTCCGGAGTAGAAGGATTGGTCGCCGACGCAGTTGTAGCCGTAGGCGAAGTTCCACACGTCGTAGGCAAGGACCCAGAACCAGAGCATGTCCGGCCAGATCATGTCCTTCGTCTTGTGCCTGCTGACGAAGATGCCGGCCCAGCCGGAGATCGTCAGGATGTTCAGGATGCCGGCAATGCCGTTCATGATGTTCCACGGCCCGCTGAGCAAGCGCATGCCGTCGATGACCTGGCCGGTGGCCTGCAGGTTGTAGACCTCGAAGTCGCGGATGACTGCCTCCGCGATGTTCACCGCCAGGATGAGGGCGGGAAAGAACAGGGCCCACTTGTTCCTGGCCACACCCGGCACGTAGCGGATGGCCATGAAGCCCAGGCAGGCAGCGAGGACGGACCAGGTCTTGACGTGATAGAACCAGACGCCCATGGTCGTGCCGGGGCCGGCGGTCTGCGGCCACAGCGTGTAGGCCAGGATCGCCGGCAGGACCAGGAATATGAAGAGCGAGAACCGCTTGCTGTACCGGCACAGCTCGTTGAGGCCGATGCTGGCGCCCAACAAGGCGATCCAGCCGATAGCCGCGTACACGGAAATCGCTTCGTACATGAGAAGTCTCCTTTCGGGATCGCGCAGAGAGTCGAAGTTGGCAGGCGCCGGGGAGCACGTGCCCCCGTGAAGCCGCCGATCGCCGAGCAACCCGTGTTCTGCTTCCGCTCGACCGGCCACGCGGGCTCAAGGCAACTGCGTCCGGTTGATCTGCGAGCTCCAGTGCTCATCGCCTCGGCGGGACCCCGAGAGCGATTTCCGCCTGACGCTTTCCACACCGACGCCCCGCGGCCGGCGGCGCCGGCCGCGGCATGCGGATGAATTCAGACCTTCGAACCTCAACGCGAAGTTCCGAGCTCCCTCAGCACGCCGGCGATGTGCCAGCGCCACTGACGGTCGCGACAGGCTGCGTACAGGTGCAGAACGATCCGGACCGCGCTCGTTTTGACCAAAACCATCGGCATCGCCGGTCTCCTCAGTCGTGGCCGTCGTGCTTCGACCTTGCGTCGCTTTCGTCGAATTCGAAGCGGGTGAGGCGAAGCCGCAAGAAAGCTTCGCCGAGGATGACTCACCTGTCGCCATGCTCGTCTCCGTCTTCCGCTCTCACTTCGTCCAGGTGTTCCAGAAAGACCCCGCCACGCCGCGGACCCTCTTGAGAGGAGACAGGGGGAGGAGGCAGAGAAGTCCCCGGACTGCCGTGGCGAGGTCGTTAACCGGTGCAGACATCCTAGGTGGGCGCGCTCCGACGCGCCATTGCACGTGCGTAAAACACTGCGCCACCTGCGTGTACGACGGTTGACGCACGGATCAGGTCGTCTACGACTTTGGTCTAGTGGACGCGCGCGAGATCCGCACCCACGCACACGCACAACGCCTCCGGCAAGAACGGCTTGCCAAGACGGCAGCGCTGTCGGCCATGACGAGCAGGCGATTCGCGAGTACGCCCGCAACCGGGAAAGACTGGACGAACCGCTGCGGCAACCGGGGCTTCGGCGACAGCGTGCCGCCGCAAGGTGGCTCGATCGACATCGGGTCGCGGGCGACCTTGTCCGCCCGTTCGGGCAGGTCACATGCCGACGACGCTGCCCGGCCTACTCTCTGAATCTGGCGGATCGCTTCTCGACCGATGCCGTCATCGCTTCCGCGAGGTCCTCCGACAGAAGCATCGCCGCGTTCCACGTGGCGACGTAGTTCAGACTGTCGGCCACGGAATGATCACGCGCGTAAACGACCATCTCCTTGATCCCGCGGATCGCAAGCGGCGATTTGGCGGCGATGGTCGACGCGATCTCCGCCACCCCCCGTTGCAGGCTCTCGGCCGAGTCGAACAGCCGATTCAGCAATCCGATTTCGCGCGCCTCGGCGGCGTCGAACCTGCGCCCGGTGTAGGCGAGCTCGCGCGCAATGCCGTCAGGCACGAGCTTGGGCAGGCGCTGCAGCGTGCCCACGTCGGCCGTCATGCCGACGTCGATCTCCATGACGGAAAAGTAGGCGTCGGTCGATGCATAACGCATATCGCAGCAGGTGATGAGATCAACGCCGCCGCCGACGCAGGCGCCGTGAATGGCCGCGATCACCGGCTTGCGGCAGCGCTCGATCGCGTTCAGCGCATCCTGCAGTTCGAGGATCTTTCGGCGCAGCCTTTCGCGCATGCGGCCTTCGCAGTCGTCGCCGACTTCGTTCTTCAGGCCCGCCAGAAGGCCGAGGTCGATGCCGGCGGTGAAGTTCCTGCCGCGACCGCGGACGACCGCCACGCGCGCCTCGGGCATCTCGTCGATCGCCCGGAAGGCGGTGCCGATATCGACCCACATCTGGGCACTCATGGCATTCGCCTTGTCGGGTCGATTCAGCTCGACCGTGACGACGCCATCGGCGAGCGCGACATTCAAGGTTTCGAGATTCATGATCATGGCGTTCTCCTGCACGGTGTGCCGCTTGATGGAAACGCGCCTGTCGCGCCGCCGCGCGCGGCGTCCGCAACCGGCCTGCCCAATGTGCAAGGCGCTGGGCGCTGCGGTGTCAGCCGCCGGCCTGGCTTCGCAGCATCCGCTCGGCGCCGATATTGAACAGCGCCGACCCGGGCAGGTTCTGGCCGCCGTCGCACACCAGCACACAGCCGGTGACATACGCCGCCAGCGGCGAGGCGAGAAAGGCGGCGGCCTGGCCGATGTCGTCGACGCTGCCGAAGCGGCGCAGCGGGATCGCATCGAGATAGGCCTGCTTCTGCGCCGCATCGGTCAGGCGGCTCAGGCCCTCTGTCCCTTCGATCGGGCCCGGAACGATGCTGTTGGCGCGGATGCCGTGCCGGCCCCATTCGAGCGCCAAGTTCTTCATCAGCATGTCGATGCCGGCCTTGGCCGCGCCGACGTGCGCCTGGAACGCATGCGGCATATAGGCCATGCCGGCCGAGACGTAGACCAGGCAGCCGCGCGTCTGCCGCAACTGCTCGAAGGCGGCGCGCGACGCGTTGAACGCGCCGAGGAGATCGATGTCGATCACGGTCTTGAAGCCGTTCGGCGACAGCTGCTCCGCCGGCACGAGGAAGTTGCCGGCCGCGCCGCAGACCAGCACGTCCATCGGGCCGAACTCGTCGTGGCTGCGCGCGAAGGCTGCCTGCAGCGCCGCGAAGTCACGCACATCGGCAGCGACCGCGCAGACGCGCACACCGAGTGCGCGCAGTTCTTCGGCCGCGGCGTCGAGCCGGCTCTGCGTGCGGCCGCAGATCGCGATGTTGGCGCCGAGCGCGGCGAAGTTCTTCGCGATGCCGAGGTTGATGCCGCTGCCGCCGCCGGTGACGACGACCGTCTTGCCCTTGAAGAGGTCCGCGGCGAGGTAACGATTGACGATCACTGTGCCTTTCCTTCCCGGTTGGACGAAGGGCCGGCGCGCCCGAGGCCGATCGCGAGCGCCGGTTGGCCCTTCGGCATGACGTTCGGTGTCAGGTCGACTTTCTTGCGGACTTCGCGCCGATCGGCGCGCGCACCCCGCCGGCCCGCTTCAAGCGGAAGTCCACCGCCATCTCGAAACCGGCCTTGACGAATCCGAGCACCGCGGCGAATTCCTCGTCGGACAGGCGCCGGGCGGCGTCGCAGCCGCGGTAGAGGTTGGCGAGTTCGCGTTCGCGTCCTGCCTGCACGACCAGCCGGCCGACGCCGAGATCTTCGAGCGCCTTCCACAAACCGGCGTTGTAGGAGCGCGTCAGCTGCATGGCGAAGGTCAGCGGATCATGCCGGCCGAGGATGCCGGCGAGCCGCAGGATCACCTCGAACGGCAGCGCGACTTTGCCGCGTTCGGCCTGCTCGAGCAGACTCGGGTCGGACAGGTCGATGGCCTTGCCGAGTTCCTGCGTCGTCAGCCCCGCCGCCTGGCGCGCGCGTCGCAACAGCGCGCCTGCCTTTTCGATCGCGGCCCTCTGCCCCGGCCCCCGCACACCCGCCCGGGCGACCGTCATCGAAAGATCGGCCGCGCTTCCAGCAACGCCGAGCATCGTGTCGGCCCAACGGCGCAGCTCCTTCGCGACCCCGAGCACGGGCTCGACGACCGACCCCGCACCGGCCGCCTGCGGGCCGCGGGCGGCTGGGCGTGGGGTCGGCCGCTTCGGCGCGGTTTGCCTCTTGCGTGCGGTGTTGGGCATGGGTGTCGATGCCTCGGGTTCAGAAGGACTCGATCGCCATCTCGGTGACGCCCGCGGCGCCCTCGACGATGCTGTCGCGCAGGCCCGGTGCCCTGGCGAGGATGTGGTCGGCGTAGAAGCGCGCCGTGACGATCTTGGCGCGCATGAACTCGACGTCCACACCTTCGGCCAGGCGCTGCTCGGCGACCAGCAGCGCCCGCGCCATCTGCCATCCGGCCACCAGGCTGCCGGCGAGCAGCAGGTACGGGACCGAGCCGGCGAACACCGCGTTCGGCTTCGTCCTGGCGTGGGCAAGGACGAAGTCGACCACGTCGAGGAAAGCGGCACGCGCCGCGTTCAGACGCCTGGCGACTGCGAGCGCGGTTTCGCCGCCCTGTTTCAGCAGCTCGGCCTCGGTGGCTTCGATCCGGCGCGCGACGGCCCTGGCCGTCTGGCCGCCGTCGCGCAGGGTCTTGCGCCCGACGAGGTCGTTGGCCTGGATTGCCGTCGTGCCTTCGTAGATGGTGAGGATCCTCGCATCGCGCAGGTACTGTGCGGCGCCGGTTTCCTCGATGAAGCCCATGCCGCCGTGCACCTGGATGCCCAGATTCGCGACTTCGATGCTCATTTCGGTCGCGCAGCCCTTGTGCAGCGGCACGAGGAACTCGTAGAAGGCCTGGTTCTGCTTGCGCGTGTCGGGGTCGGGATGCGCATGCGCCGTGTCATGCGCCGCCGCCGCCACGGCGGCCATGGCGCGGCAGCCCTCGGTCAGCGCGCGCATCGTCATCAGCATACGCTTGACGTCGGGGTGGTGGATGATCGGCACGGCACCCGCAGCCGAGCCGTCGACCGGCCGCGACTGCACGCGCTCGCGCGCATAGGCCACCGCCTTCTGGTAGGCGCGCTCGGCGATCGCGATTCCCTGCATGCCGACCGCGTAGCGCGCTGCGTTCATCATGATGAACATGTATTCGAGCCCGCGGTTTTCCTCGCCGACCAGGTAACCGACGGCGCCGCCGTGGTCGCCGAACTGCAGCACCGCCGTGGGGCTGGCCTTGATGCCGAGCTTGTGCTCGATCGACACGCAGTGCACGTCGTTGCGGCTGCCCAGGCTACCGTCGGCGTTGACGAGGAATTTGGGCACGATGAAGAGCGAGATGCCCTTGACGCCTTCGGGCGCGCCCGCGGTGCGCCCGAGCACCAGATGGACGATGTTGTCGGTCAGGTCGTGCTCACCGTAGGTGATGAAGATCTTGGTGCCGAAGATCCGGTAGCTGCCGTCGGGCTGCGGCTCGGCGCGGGTGCGCACCAGCGCCAGGTCGCTGCCCGCCTGCGGCTCGGTCAGGTTCATGGTGCCGGCCCATTCACCGGAGACCATATTCGGCAGGTACGCCGCCTGCTGCTCGGCGGAGCCGGCGGTGAGCAGCGCCTCGATCGCGCCGTCGGTCAGCAGGGGACACAGGGCGAAGCTGGTGTTGGCGCTGTTGACGATCTCCATGCATGGGGCGCTGATGACCTTGGGCAGTCCCTGGCCGCCGAATTCGGTCGGGTGCTGCAGTCGCGGCCAGCCGCCCTCGGCGTATTGGCGATACGCCTCCCTGAAGCCGGGTGTGGTCACGACCCCGCCGTCCTGCCACGACGACGGGTTCTTGTCGCCGGCGACATTCAGGGGCGCGATCACGCCCTCGTTGAACTTGGCGCATTCCTCCAGCACCGCCTGAGCGGTGTCGAAGCCGGCCTCCTCGAAGCCGGGCAACTGCGCCACGGCGTCGATGTCCGCGATTTCCTTGATCGCGAACAGCATGTCCTTGACAGGGGCGCGATAGGTCATTCAGGGTCTCCGGGAATCATTGGGAAGGTCGCTCACTTCTCCAGCACGTACTGGCCAGGGGCGGGGCCGAGCGGCCTGTACTTGCGCGAGCCTGCCTTCTTCGGCGCTTCGACCAGTTCGCCCGACCGCGCCTGGATCCAGGCGCGCCAGTGCGGCCACCAGCTGCCTTCGTTGGGCCGGGCCTGCGCGGCGCGTGCCCACTCGTCCGCATCCTCGACCGCGGCCGGCGCCGCGTAGAAGTAGGACTTCGGCGCGCCGGGCGGGTTGATCAGGCTCTGAATGTGCCCGGCGTTGGCGAGCACGAAGGTGGCTTCCGGTCCGAGCAGGCGCGCCGTTCCGTAGCAGCCGCGCCAGGGCGTGATGTGATCGGTGATGCCAGCGATCACGTAGGCGCCGGCGTGCACCTGCCCGAGGTCGATCGGCAGCCCGCCGATCGTCAGCGTGCCGGGGTTCGCATAGGGGTTGGTCTCGATCAGGTCCAGCAGGTCGCAGTGGAACTGGCCCGGCAGCCGCGTCGTGTCGCTGTTCCAGAACAAGACGTCAAA
>CAYLZU010000090.1:5695-10574 GCA_964388005.1 uncultured Burkholderiaceae bacterium | reverse complement strand
GGTTGAACTGCAGGCAGCGGCTGAGCACGGTGACCGGGATCTTCTGCGGATCGGTGGTGGCGAGGATGAACTTGACGTAGTCGGGCGGCTCCTCCAGCGTCTTGAGCATGGCGTTGAAGGCGTGCGAGGTGAGCATGTGCACCTCGTCGATCATGTAGACCTTGAAGCGGGCGTTGCTCGGCGCGTACACGGCGCGCTCGAGCAGCGCCGTCATCTCGTCGACGCTGCGGTTGCTGGCGGCGTCCATCTCGATGTAGTCGATGAAGCGGCCGCCATCGATCGCGGCGCAGACCTCGCACCGGTTGCACGGCGTGGCGGTGATGCCGCCGGCGCCGTCCGGGCCGACGCAGTTCAGCGCCTTGGCCAGTATCCGCGCCAGCGTCGTCTTGCCGACGCCGCGGGTGCCGGTCAGCAGGTAGGCGTGGTGCAGCCGCTTCTGCTCGAGCGCGTTCGACAGCGCCCGCACCACGTGGTCCTGACCGACGGTGGTGGCGAAATCGCGCGGGCGCCACTTGCGGGCGAGGGCCTGGTACGACATGCGCGGCATTCTAGCCACGCGCGATCGGCAACCCGGCGCGCGGAAACGCCGCGGCCCGACATCGCCGTCGAGCCAGCGCCCGCGCCGCAGCCCAGGCGCGGGCAGACGCAGTGCCGGTGCTACCCTCGACGGCAGCACCGCGGGGACGCCGATGCCCGGATCCGACCTGTGTTTCCTCACCGCCACCGAACTGGCCGATCGCATCCGCCGCCGCGACGTGTCGGCGGTCGAGGTGATGCAGGCGCACATCGCGCAGATCGAGCGCGTCAACCCGCGGGTCAACGCCATCGTCACCTTCCACCCGGAGCGCGCGCTCGAGCGTGCCCGCGCCGCCGACCGTCAGCAGGCGCGCGGCGAGCCGCTGCACCTGCTGCACGGCCTGCCGACGGCGCACAAGGACCTCGTGCCCACGCGCGGCGTGCGCACCACCTGGGGCTCGACCATCTACCGCGACTTCGTCCCCGACGAGGACGCGCTGATCGTCGAGCGGCAGGCGGCAGCCGGCGCGATCTCGGTCGGCAAGACCAACACGCCCGAGTTCGGCGCCGGCGCGCAGACCTTCAACGCCGTGTTCGGCGCCACGCTCAATCCGTACGACCCGACGCGCACCTGCGGCGGTTCCTCCGGCGGCGCGGCAGTGGCGCTGGCCTGCGGCATGGTGCCGATCGCCGACGGCAGCGACCTCGGCGGCAGCCTGCGCAACCCGGCGAGCTTCTGCAACGTCGTCGGCCTGCGCGCCTCGGCCGGCCGGGTGCCGAAACTGCCGAGCAAGCTCGGCTGGAACACGCTGTCGGTGCAGGGCGCGATGGCGCGCACGGTCGAGGACGTGGCGCTGCTGATGCAGGCCATCAGCGGCCCCGATGCGCGGGTGCCGATCTCGCTGACCGAACCGGGATCGCTCTTTGCCCGGCCGCTGGGGCGCGACTTCCGCGGCGCGCGAATTGCGTGGGCGTCGCGGCTCGGCGGCATCGGCCCGGTCGATGCGCGCGTGGTCGCGGCCATCGATGCGCAGCGTCCGACCTTCGAGGCCTTCGGCGCCATCGTCGAGGACGCCTTTCCCGATCTCGCCGATGCCGGGGAGATCTTCCGCGTGCAGCGCGGCCAGATCTACGCCGCCACCCACGCCGAGCACCTGCAACGGCACCGCGGCGAACTGAAGGACACGGTGATCTGGAACATCGAGCAGGGGCTCGCGCTCACCGCGCGCGAGATCGGTGCGGCCGAGGTCAGGCGCACACGACTGTTCGAGCGCGTGCACGACTTCTTCACGCACCACGAGTTCCTCGTGCTGCCGACGGTGCAGGTGCTGCCGTTCCCGGTCGACGAGCCGTGGGTGCGCGAGATCGACGGCGTGCCGATGCCCGACTACCTGGAGTGGATGAAGTCGTGCTGGGTGATCACCGTGACCGGGCATCCGGCGGTGTCGGTCCCCTGCGGCTTCTCGCCGGAGGGGCTGCCGATCGGGCTGCAGATCGTCGGCCGCTTTCGCGACGACTTCGGTGTTCTGCAACTGGCCTACGCGCTCCAGCAGGCGACGGGGTTCTGGAAGAAGGCGCCGCCGATCGCGGCCTGAGCGCGCACGGCCGCCCGAAGCGGCGAACCCGGAGCGCGCAGCACCCGCTGCGACCTTCAGCCGCGGCCGCCCAGCGCCGCCAGCGCCTCGCCGGTGAGGCGGCAGATGCGCCAGTCCGGCAGCACCTCGGCGCCGAGCGACCTGTAGAACTCGATCGCCGGCTGGTTCCAGTCGAGGACCGCCCACTCGAAGCGGCCGCATTCGCGTTCGACCGCAATGCGCGCGACATGCCGCATCAGCGCCTTGCCATAGCCGCGGCCGCGCGCCTCCGGCACCACGAACAGGTCCTCGAGATACAGCCCGCGGCGGCCGAGGAAGGTCGAGAAGTTGTGGAAGTACAGCGCGAAGCCGACCGCGCGCCCGTCTTCCCAGCCGACCACCGCCTCGATCACCGGCCGCGCGCCGAACAGTTCCTCGCGCAACTGCGCCTCGGTGCCGACGACGAGATGCGTCAGCTTCTCGTACTCGGCGAGGGCGCGGATCAGCGCCAGCAGGACGGCGGCATCGCGCGGCTGCGCGACTTCGATGCGAAACGGCATGGGGGAGAAGCGAAGAGGCGAGCCTTGTCCTCGGCACTGAAGGGAATCCGCTGTGGCTGCTTCGTTCCCGACCTGACCAGGTTCACGGCGCCTCCATGCGAGGGGGCCCGCCGTGGCGGATGGTATCAGCCGCCGCTCGGGCTCGAACGCATCCGCTGGGTGCGGCGGTCGGTTCGGCAACGGCGGCGTCGCGCCGCAGCCCATCGCCGTACGGCTCCCGGCTCCGCGTCGGCAGCCGCTTCCAGGCCGCGTTGCATGGACCGGGCGCCGCCGCTCGCCGTCAACCCTCACGCTGCCACCTCGAGCAGATCGCCGTTGGCGGTGACCAGGCACATTCGCAGCGGCTTGTCGCCGCGGATCGCGCGCAGCACCCTCGCATAGCGCCGCACCTGGTCGTCGTAAGCGGCGCGCTCGACCTCGCCGACGCGCCACTTGAAGTCGACGATCCACAGCGCGTCGTCGCGTTCGACCAGGCGATCGACTCGGAGCAGCGAGCCGTCGGCATCGACCAGCTCGAGCTCGGCCAGCGCGCCGGCGCCGAAGAACTGCGGCAGCCGCTCGCGCACCTTCACCGCCGCCGCGGCGGCGAGCTCGGCCTGCGCCCTGGACAGTCCCTGCGCGCGGGCGATCGCCGCCGCATCCGCGCTCGCGCCGTGCTCCAGCAGCGCATGCCAGGCGCGGCCGAGCCGCTGCGCTTCGCTGTCCGGTTCCTCGACGACGCGGAGCCCGGTCGGCAGCGGCTCGGGCAGGAAGTCGCGCACCTCGCGCGCGGCAGCGGCAGCCGGCGCCGTCTGCGGCGGCGCGGCGCCGAGCGACAGCGACTCCACTTCCTGCATCCGCGCGTACCAGCTTTGCGCCGACATTTTCTTCATCGGCGACGAACCGGAGACGATCAACACCCTGCGGGCGCGGGTGGCGGCGACATACAGCAGGTTCCAGTCCTCCTGCTCGCGCTGCGCGTCGTCGTCGGCGAACCAGTGGGCGCGCGCCGCGTCGCGACCCTGCGCGCCGCGCGCCACCAGCGAGACGTGTTCCGATGCCGGAGCCTGCGGCGGCCAGACGACGAGCACGCTTTCGGCGTCGGTGGCGGCGCGGGCGTGGGCGTCGGCGATGGCGACGATCTCCGCCTCCAGGCCCTTGGCGCCGTGGATCGTCATCACCCGCACCGCGTCGCCGCTGTCGGCCAGGCCCTCGTCGGGTGCTTCCTCGGGCGCGTGCCGCTTCAGCCCGGCGAGTTCGTCGATGAAGCGCGGCAGGCTCGGGTAGCGGCCGGCGTCGATGGCCAGCGCCAGTTCGATCAAGGCGTCGAGGTTGGCCTGCACCTGCGCGTGCATCGGCGCCGGGACCGCAGCGGCGTAGCGGCGACGCAGGTCGCCCTCGAAGTCGATGCGGTCGAGCAGGTCGTGCACCGGCAGCACACGGGCGGCGTCGAGCCAGCGCGCCAGCAGGCGGGCGGCGCGAGCGAGCGCCGGTTCCCCGGCGGTCGTGTGATCGCCCTGCCCGCAGCAGCCGGCAGATGGTGCCACCAGCGCCTGCAGCCGCTGCCACCAGCTTGCGCCCGGTTGCCGCGCCAGCGCGATCAGGTCGTCATCGCTCGCGCCGAAGATCGGCGAACGCAGCGCATGCGCCAGCTTCAGGTCATCGGTCGGCGTGGTGAGGAAGCCGAGCAGCGCCGTGAGGTCGTCGGCCTCCAGGGTGGCGAGCAGGCCGCCGCGGCGGTCGCTGACGTACGGCACGCCGGCATCGCGCAGGGCGCGCTCGAGCTGGGCGAGGTAAGTGCGCCGACGCACCAGCAGCAGCACGTCGGACCAGCGCGCCGCGCGTTCGCCGCCGCCCTCCGGCACGCGCGTGTGCGCCACCCAATGCGCGATCTCGTTGGCGAGCACGCGCCCTTCGCGGTAGTGGCTTTCGCTGTCGCGCTCGGCGCGCGGCTGCACGAGCACGTCGCGCAGCACCGTCTCGTCCACCGCCGGCGGCGGCAGCGGCTCCGACAGCGGCAGCAGCACGAACGCACCATGCCCCCCCGCCAGCGTGCTCTGCGGCTGGAACAGCGGATTGGCGGCCATGACCCGGTTGACGACCTCGATCAGCGCTGGCGCATTGCGGCGGGTGACGTTGGTGCGCAACTGCACGGCGCCGAAGTCCCGCGCCAGCAGCTCGCGCGCGGCGTCGAACACGCGCGGCTCGGCGCGGCGGAAGCGGTAGATCGACTGCTTGGGGTCGCCGACG
>CAYLZU010000090.1:445-5685 GCA_964388005.1 uncultured Burkholderiaceae bacterium | reverse complement strand
GTGTCCTGGAACTCGTCGACCAGGATGTGCCGGTAGCGGGCGTCGAGCCGCACCTGCATGTAGGCGGCGTGATCGGGGTCGGCGAGCAGCCGGTGCGCGTGCCACTCCAGGTCGGTGAAATCGAGCGCCTGCTGCTGTGCCTTCAACTGCTGGTAGGCATCGATCAGCAGCCGGCCGCAGGCGAGCGCCGATTCGTTCAGCCGCAGCGCCTGCCAGACGCCAAGGTCGGCCTCGATTTCCGCCAGCCTGGCGACGACGAGGCCGTGCGCCTGCGCGTAGCGGTCCACCTCCGGGACCGTTCGCAGCCTGGCGGCGATCCGGCCCGGCAGCAGCGCCTGCGTCGGCGTGTTCTCCGACTTGGTCAGGACGATCAGACAGGCAGCGCGGAAGTCGGCCGCAGTGCCGGCCGGCTCCGCCGCCAGCCATTGCCGCGCCCGATCGAGCGCCTGCTGCGCGGTCTGCAACGGGCGCGTCAGCGAAGCCCAGATCTCGGCCAGCGTGGCGATCGCCTCGACGAAGTCGCCGGCACGCAGATCGGAACGCGGATCGTGGTCGCCGATCGTGCGCAGGGGCTCCAGCGCCCGCTCGACGGCCCCGGCGCCGTCGTCGCCGGCGAAGCACCACCACTCGGCGCGGCGATCGAGGAACTTCATCAGCAGTTGCCGCGCCGACGCATCGCCGAGGTCGTCGATCAGCCGCTCCCACGCGGCGCGCACGTCCGCGTGTTCCGGCCGCAGCAGGCGGGCGCTGAAGTGCAGCCAGGCATCGGTGCGCAGCCGGTCGATTCGCTCCAGCAGCGCCGGCGCGTACGGCACGCCGGCGCCGAGCGGGGCGCGGGCGACGAGTTGCCAGAACCAGCCGTGAAAGGTCTCGACCGAGATCGGCACCCGCGCCGTGACCACCCGCTCGTACAGGCTCCGCGCCGGCCCGACCGCGGCGCGCGCCGCCGCCGCATCCAGGCCGCGCTGGCGCAGCGAGGCGACGATCGCATCGTCGTCGCCGAGCGCGAGGGCCTTCAGGTCGTCGAGCAGCCGCGTGCGCATCTCCTGCGCCGCGCGGCGGGTGAACGTGATGGCGAGGATCTCGCCCGGCTGGCTGCCGGCGAGCAGCGCGCGGACGATGCGGCCGACGAGCAGCCAGGTCTTGCCGCTGCCGGCGCAGGCTTCGACCACCGCGCTTTGCCCCGGGTCGCAGGCGCGGCGGATGAACTCCTCGCCGCTCACCGCCGCGCCGTCGGCCAGGTAGTCGCTCATGTCAAAAGCCACCGGCCGCCCGAAGCGGCCGACAGTCCCCCCGGCGGGCGAGGCTGGCGAAGAGCAGCAGCCGCCGTGCCGGCGAGCGCCAGCCGAGCCGGCCGGGCCCGCAGGACCGGCCGTGCAACGTCGAGCGCGAGTGAGCGTGGGGACTTCATGTCACTTCCGCCTCGCAGTTGCCGCGCTCCCAGTAGTCGCGGCGGCACAGGCCGCGCATCTCGCAGTACTCGCAGACCGCGGCGGCGCCGATCGCCGGCAGCGGCGCGCCGTCGGCGATGCGTTGGAGGTCGCGGCGCAGCCGGTCGCCGACCGCCTGCGACAGCTCCGCGAACGGCTGCGTCGGCACCACCGGCGCGATGCCGCTGTCGCCGTCGCGGGCGCGCTCGAAGCCGAGATACATGGCGCTGTCGGCGGCGCCTTCCAGCAGCAGGCCGTAGAAGGGAAGCTGGACGTCCTCGCCCGGAAACCTGAGCGAAGCGGCGAGTCTGTCTGCGGCGCGTGCCTTGTAGTCGATCAGGCGCTGGCGACCGTTGGCATCGGTGTCGATGCGGTCGATGCGCCCGTGCAGCGTAACTTGGCGGCCACCGTCGAGGGACAAGGGGCGCTGTCGCCTGACCTCGCCCGCCGTCCAGCGCCAGCCTTCGGCCGCGTGCTGCCGCAGCCAGTGGACGTAGCCATCGATCAGGCCGTCGAAGCGTCGGGCAAAGGCGAGCATCGCCGGCGAGCGCTGCGTCAGCGGCGCGAACACCGCCTCGGCGTGCCGGCGCAGGCTGGCGGCAAGCGGCGGCGCGTCGAGCGTCTCGAACTCCGCCCCGCCCCACTCGTCGTGAAAGCGCTTGAGCACCGCGTGCAGCGCCTCGCCGAAGTCGCGCTTGTCCGGCAGCTCGATGACGTCCTCGGGCTCGGTCAGTTGCAGCAGCCTGCGGGCGTAGAAGCGATACGGGCAGTCGACCAGCGCCTGCGCTTCGCTCGCCGACAGCCGCGCCGGCAGCAGCGCCGCGGCGGCGGGCGCCGGCTGGGTCGACTGGCGCGGCGGCACGTCGAAGGCGGCGCGCGCGATCAGCCGGTCGAGGTCGCGGCCGAGCGCGCGCGCGGCGACGACGTTCAGCCGTTGCAGCAGCGGCGACAGCGCGTTCGGCTCGTCGCCAAGCCGGCTGCGCCACACCGCGACCACCCTGGGCACGGCGGCAAGCAGCGATGCCAGTTGCGCCGCCTGCGCCCGCAGTTCGGTCTCGACGGTGGACAGCCCGAGTTCGGCACGCACCGCGTTCGACATGAACAGCAGTTCGTCGGGCGCCGCCGGCAGGTGGCGCGCGTCGGCGCCGATCAGCAGCGCGGCATCGAACGGCCGCAGGGCCGCTGCGGCGAGCGAGACCATCACCACCGGCGAGTCGACCTGGGTGTCGACGAACGAGACCTCCTCGAAGCGCGCCGCCAGCAGGGCGCGGAACTCGGCCAGCGACGCGGCTGCCCTCGCGCCGGCGAGTTCGAGCGCCAGAGCGTCGATCTCGCGCAGCACGCAGCGGCCGACCGGATCGGCGGCGAGCGCCGTGCGCATGCCGAGCGCATCGAGCGCGCCGGCGAGCGCACGCAGGTGATCGGCGAGCGTCGGGCCGGCGCGCGCTGCCTGCCGGCGCTGCTCGACGATCAGCGCCAGCAGGTCGCCGGCGGCGATCGCGGCCTCGGTGATCCTTCGTCCGGCGCCGTCCTCGTCGCCGCGGCCCCGGTTCTCCGCCAGGCGGGCGAGCGCGCCGCGGATCGCGCGCGCCCCCTGAAGCGCGCCTTCGGCGCGGATCGCGCGTTCGATCGCATCGACCTCCCCGGCCTTGTTCGGCCGGCCGGCGAGGGTGAAGCTCGATTTCAGCCAGTCGAGCAGGTCGCGCCAGTAAAGATCGTCGACGACGAGGTCGAACCAGCGCATCACCGCCGCGGCGGCGCTGGTGGTCGACAGCTTCCAGCCGGTCTCGTCCCGCACCAGGACCTGCGCCCGCTCGAGCAGCGCCCGTGCCCGTCGGGCCGTGAGCCGGTCGAGCGCAACGAGGCCGATCGATGCGATGCCTTCGCGCCGCCAGTCCAGAACCTGCTGCGCCACCGCGGCCGCTTCCTCTTCCAGCGACGCGGCCTCGAAGATCGCCGGCGGCGGCCCGCCGGCATCGGCCACGGCATCGCCGCGGGCGGCGATCGGCAGCGGCGCGTCGGTGCCGGCGAGTTCCGGCCAGGCAGCGGCAAGCAGCGGCCGCGACCGCAGCGCGTCGGCGATGTCGCCCTCGATCAGCAGCACCGGCGAGCGCAGCGCGTAGCGCTCGAGGAGGGCCCGTTCCCAGCCGGCGAGATCGGCACCGGGCACGGTGTAGACGAGCGGCGACGCGGCGCCTTCGGCCCGCGCCTGCAGTTCGCGCAACGCCGCGGCGGCACCGTCGTCGGCGCTGCGCCGCGCGTGCCACAGTTGCAGCACCAGTTGCGCCTGCGGCTGCACGGCGCGGGCGGCGCGGCGGTGGTAATGGCGTTCGAGGCTCGCCTGCAGGCGGCGAGCGAACGACTCGGCATCGCCGGCCGCGGCCAGGGTCAGCTGATCGGACAGTTGCGCCACCGCGGCCGCCAGCGACCACAGCGCCGACGGCTGGTCACCAAAAACGTCGCGGACCCAGCGGCTGCCGCGCAGCGCCGCGAACAGCTCCGCCCGCGCTGCGGTACCGGATGAGACTGGCCGGCCGAGCCATGCCGCCAGCGGCGCGATGCGCGGCGGCGTGAAGGCGGCCCGACCGAGCGCATCGCGCAGCGCCGCGCGGGCGAGCGCGGCCTGTACCGCCCCGGGTACCAGCCAGGTCAACCCGTGCAGTTGCCGCTCGGGCAGGCCGCTCGCGGCGGCGAAGTCGAGCACGGCGCGAGCCGCCAGCGGCCAGAAGCGGCCGTCGGCGGGCAGGTTCAGTTCCTTGACCACGGCCGGCCGATTGTATGGACCCGCCGCCGGCGGGCGGCGCCCGGCCCCGCGGTGCTACCATTGCGGCAATTCAGGCCAAAGTCCGTTCGCCCTCCGGGCGCTGCCGGCCGGTCTTGATTCCCGTCGATTCCCACCGCAGTTTTTCGCATTCCGCGCCTGTCACGGCGCCGAGAGGACATGCCATGAGCGATGCCATCAAGTACGTCAGCGACGCCTCGTTCGAGTCCGACGTGCTCAAAGCCGACCACCCGGTGCTGGTGGACTACTGGGCCGAGTGGTGCGGCCCCTGCCGCATGATCGCGCCGATCCTCGACGAGGTCGCCGGCGACTACCAGGGCAAGCTGACGGTGGCCAAGCTGAACGTCGACGAGAACCAGGCGACGCCGGCCAAGTA
Source organism: uncultured Burkholderiaceae bacterium (assembly GCA_964388005.1). Lineage (GTDB taxonomy): Bacteria > Pseudomonadota > Gammaproteobacteria > Burkholderiales > Burkholderiaceae_F > JADJWR01. The sequence goes on along the minus strand of CAYLZU010000090.1, from coordinate 1,097 downwards.
CGGCATCCGCGGCATCCCGACCCTGATGCTGTTCAAGAACGGCGCCGTCGTCGGCACCAAGGTCGGAGCGCTGTCGAAGTCGCAGCTGACCGCCTTCATCGACAGTAACCTCTAGAGGGAGAAGGCCGGCGCAGGCGCCGGCCACTTCCTCTTTCCCTCGCGGGCGCCTGCCTGTCCCCCGGCGCCCCACCACTCCCTCCAAAGCCCTATGCAACTGTCCGAACTCAAGGCCCAGCACGTGTCGCAGCTGATCGACATGGCGGCCTCGCTCGAAATCGACAACGCCAACCGGATGCGCAAACAGGAATTGATGTTTGCCATCCTGAAGAAGAAGGCCAAGACCGGCGAGCCGATCTACGGCGACGGCACGCTCGAGGTGCTTCCCGACGGCTTCGGCTTCCTGCGGGCGCCGGAGTCGTCGTACCTGGCGTCGACCGACGACATCTACATCTCGCCGAGCCAGATCCGCCGCTTCAACCTGCACACCGGCGACTCGATCGAGGGCGAGGTGCGCACGCCGAAGGACGGCGAGCGCTACTTCGCGCTGGTGAAGGTCGACAAGGTCAACGGCCAGCCGCCGGAGAGCACCAAGAACCGGATCCTGTTCGAGAACCTGACGCCGCTGTTCCCCGACGAGCCGCTGAAGCTCGAG